>JANMMN010000064.1:0-14444 GCA_031373405.1 Actinomycetes bacterium | reverse complement strand
CTATGCACCGGGAGCGTGCCGTCATCGCACGCGCAGGCGGACGATAAGCAGCAGAAGCTCGATAGCCTGTTGCGCCGCGAGTTGGCGGTTTCGAAAACCGAGCCAGGTTGCGTCAGCCGGTCCGACCATGAGCACCGGCAGGTCGACGTCGGCCGCGGCGATCGCCTCGAGGTCGCGGTAGGCCGCGATGCGTCCGGCGTACACGAGCCGGGTGGGCGGCGAGGCCGCGGTGGGCGAGTCGGGCCCGGGGTCGGGGACGGTGTTGCGGACGACGGTGACGTGGGTCCAGCCGTAGCGGGTCCGCAGCGCGTCCGCGACACCGTCGCCGACGGTGATGACCGCGGCCGCGCGCTCGCCGAGCTCGCGCACGACCCGGATCTCCCGGCGGTCCTGCAGCGGGGTGGGGCGGTACACGCGCGGCCGCCCGGCCCACAGCTCGTGCGTGTCGTAGACGAGGGGCACGCCCGCCTCGGTCGCGAGCAGGTCGCCGGCCTGGAGCGCGGTGAAGTCGTGCGCGTGGACGACGTCGAACTCGCGGGTGCGGGCGTCGACGATCGCGGCCTGCGCCCACGACCCGAAGGCGGCGTTGCGGTGCTGCGGCAGCAGGGTCCACCGGGCGAGCCGCACGTGCGGGGGAAGCGAGCCGCGCGCCGAGAGCGAGCCGTCGGATGCACCACGACCCGGGCGCAGCGGCGAGCGGGCGCCGGCGGAGGAGACGGTGACACCGTCGGCGTCCGGCTCGAACCCGTCCGGGACGTCCTTGCCGACAATGTGGACGACGTGCCCGGCATCGGCGAGGGCGGCCGCCTCGCGCAGCACTCGGGTGTCGGTCGCCACCGAGGTGGCCACGAGCATGAGGATGCGCATCGGCTAGGCCCCGTCCCGCAGGCCGCGCGGGCTGGTGAGGAAGCCGGCGCCCCAGGAGCCGTGCATGGTGGCGAACACGAGCGGGAGCCGCAGGTGCGCGGCGGCGGCGAGGCCGCGCCCGGCCACGGCACCTCCCACGACGACGAGGGCCGCATAGCCGATCGGTGCTGCCCAGCCGAGCCGTAGCCACGAGGGCCCGACGATCCCGGCAAGGCCGGCGACCGTGCCGAGCACGACACCGGCGACGGCGGCCGGCGCCGCGAGGTAGCGCGCGCTGACCGTCTCGGGGTGGCGGCGGATGACCTCACGCCGCCAGCGGCCGTACTCGAAGTACTGCCGCGCGAGCCGCCGCACGGTCGGCCTCGGCCGGTAGGTGACGTGCATCGCAGGGGTGAACCAGACGAGGCCGCCCGTCTCGCGGATGCGGTGGTTCATCTCCCAGTCCTGAGCGCGGACGAAGGTCTCGTCGTAGCCGCCGACGCGCTCGAGCGCGGCGCGCCGGAACGCTCCCAGGTAGACGGTGGTGGCCGGGCCTTCGTCGCCCCCGGTGTGGAAGGACGCAGAGCCGACCCCGAGCGGATGGGTCATCGCGCGCGCCACGGCCTGCTCGAAGGGCGTCACGCCGACCGCTCCCATCACGCCGCCGACATTGTCGGCGCCGGTGCGGGTCAGCACCTCGACCGCGGTGGAGACGTAGTCGGAGGGGATCAGCGCGTGCCCGTCGACGCGGACGACGATGTCGTGCTGCGCGAGGGCCACGGCCGCGTTGAGCCCGGACGGGGTGCGGCCGGTGGGGTTGGGCACGGTGCGCACGCGGGGGTCGGCCGCGGCGAGCCCGGCGGCGACCTCGTCGGTGCGGTCGGAGCTGGGCCCGAGGGCGAGCACGAGCTCGAGCGGGCCGGCGTAGTCCTGGCCGAGGATCTGCGCCACGGCGTCGGCGAGGTGGAGCTCCTCGTCGAGCACGGGGATGACCACCGAGACACCGGGCAGGGCGTGGCCGGTGCAGTGCTCGGCAGAGGGCTCGGCAGAGGGCTCGGGGTGCTGGGACATCGCGTGAGCACGGTAGTCGACCCCGGACGCGTGACCGACTTCACGCGGCGTTGCGGCACCGAGGAACGCAGCCTCGCGTCGTACCGTGGAGCACCACCCGACCCGAGCTGGAGGCACGATCCGTGGCGACCGCGACCCGCTCGGCCCGCTCGGCCGGCCCCGCTCGTCGTGGCCTGCGCGTGGCCGCCGCCGTCGTCTCCGGAGTCGTCCTCGCCACGAGCGGGGTCGCCTGGGCCGGTGTCAACCGGTACGCCGGCCAGGTCACCAAGATCGACATCCCCGGGCTGAGCCTCGCCTCGGGCGGCTCGTCGGACCCGATGACGCTGCTCGTGGTCGCCAGCGACAGCCGTGCCGGGCTGTCTCGCCGGCAGACCGCGCAGCTCCACCTCGGCAGCGCCGACTACGGCAACCCCCGCACCGACACGATGATGCTGGTGCACATCGGCGCCGGCGGCGAGCACATCAGCGTGGTCTCGCTCCCCCGCGACACCCTGGCCACGGTTCCGGCGTACACCGACGCCACGGGCAAGAAGCACAAGGCCCAGCAGGCCAAGCTCAACGCTGCCTACGAGCTCGGCGGCGCGGCGCTCATGGTCACGACCGTGCAGAACATGACGGGCGTGAGCATCCAGCACTACCTCGAGATCAACTTCAGCGGCTTCCTGCAGATGGTCGACGCGCTCGACGGGGTCGAGGTGTGCCTCGCGAAGGCGCTCAAGGACGAGAAGTCCGGGCTCGACCTGCCCGCGGGTCGCCAGGTCATCGACGGCCCGCAGTCGCTGGCCTACGTGCGAGCCCGCTATGTCGACCCCTCAGCCGACCTCGGCCGGATGAAGCGCCAGCAGGCGTTCGTGGCGTCGATGGTCAAGAAGGCGACCAGCGCCGGCACCCTGCTCAACACGCTCAAGCTCGACGACTTCCTCTCCGCCGTCGCCGGCAGCGTGGCCACCGACTCCGGGCTCGACCGCACCGCCCTGCTCGACCTCGCGGACCGGGTCAAGGGCGTCAACCCGGGCAGCGTGGCGTTCACGACCGTGCCGCTCTCCGGCGACAAGCGGGTCAGCGGGCTCGGTCTCGTGCTGGTCTGGGACGCCGCCGCGGCCAAGGCGATGTTCGACGCGATCAACGCCGACCAGCCACTCGTCACGCCCACGCCCGCCCCGGCGGCGCGCGCGATCACGGTGGCGCCGGGCAAGGTCACCCTCAAGGTGCTCAACGGCTCGACCACCGCCGGGCTCGGTCGGACGGCCGCCGACGACCTCGCGGCGGTCGGGTTCGCCATCTCCGGCTCGGCCACGAACGCCCCCGAGCCGGTGGGCGAGTCGAGCGTGATCCGCTTCGACCCGAGGTACGACGCGTCCGCGCAGACCGTCGCCGCCGCCCTTCCGGGGGCGACGCTGAGCGCCGTGAAGGGCTTCGGCCGCACGATCGAGGTCACCGTGGGGTCGGCGTACGCCGGAGCCACGAAGGTCACGGTCACCACGACCGCGCCGAGCACCACGACGACGACCGGCCAGAAGGCGCGCACAGCGGCCGACGACCTCTGCGCCTAGCCTCGCGCGGGGGCAACGCTCGCCGTCGGGTTCCCCTGACCGGGCTGGTGGTGGGTACTCTCAGCGGGGGGAGTTGCGACCCGGCCATCGACTGATCACCGAACGGGGGTACCTGGTGCGCAGGAAGGTTCGGTCCCGGCTGCGCCGCGCGGCCGCGTCCCCCCGCACCCGGATGATCGGGCAGTACGTCGCCGACTGCCTCGCCTGGACCGTCGCCGTCGTGGTCGCGGCCCACCTGCGCTTCCTCGACCTCGGCACCAGCCCCAGCTATCCCGGCCTCGCTGCCGGCATCGCGGTCGCCATCACGGTGCAGGGGCTGGTCGGGCTCCAGGTGCACCTCTACCGCGGCCGCTACCTCTACGGCTCGTTCGACGAGGTCCGGGGCGTCGCCGCCACGGTCGCGCTCTCCGGGCTCGCGATGCTGCTCGTCTCCGCGCTGTGGTCGACCCAGCTCCGACCGGTGCCGGTGTCGGTCTGCGTGATCGCCACGGCGTACGCCCTCGTGGGCATGCTCGCCGTGCGCTACGCGATGCGCGCCTGGCGCGACCGCCGCAAGCGCCCGCTCGACGCCGTGCCCGCACTCGTCTACGGGGCCGGCGACGCGGGCGCCCAGCTCGTCACGAACATGCTCCGCGACCTCAACAGCCACTACCTGCCGGTCGGGCTGCTCGACGACGCGCTGCACAAGCAGCGGCTGCAGATCTCGGGGGTCCCGGTCCTCGGCACCGGGTCGGACATGGCCGAGGCGGTGCGTGACACCGGCGCCCAGGCGGTCATCGTCGCGATCACCGGGGTGTCGGCGAGCGCGATGCGTCGCATCGTCAAGCACGCCGACGCCGCGGGGATCACGGTGAAGGTGCTGCCCCCTCTCTCGGAGATCGTCGGGGGGCAGGTGCAGGTCGCCGACATCCGCGACGCCGACGTGGCGGACCTCCTCGGCCGCCACGAGATCGACATCAACGTCGAGGAGATCGCCGGCTACCTCGCCGGGCGCAAGGTGCTGGTCACCGGAGCCGGAGGGTCGATCGGCTCGGAGCTGTGCCGCCAGATCGCGCGCTACGGACCGTCGAAGCTCTACCTCCTCGACCGTGACGAGTCGGCGCTGCACTCGGTCGAGCTCGCGCTCTACGGCCGTGCGCTGCTCACCGAGGACACCACGGTGCTCGCCGACATCCGTGACGCCGTACGCATCCGTCAGGTCTTCGAGGAGGTCCGCCCGGACGTCGTCTTCCACGCGGCCGCGCTCAAGCACCTCCCGGTCCTCGAGCGGCACCCCGAGGAGGCCCTCAAGAGCAACGTGTGGGGCACCTGGAACGTCCTCGAGGCGTCCCTCGCGGCGGGGGTCTCGCGGTTCGTCAACATCTCCACCGACAAGGCGGCCGACCCGATCAGCGTGCTGGGCCACAGCAAGCGGATCTCCGAGCGCCTCACCTCCTGGGTCGCCACGCACGAGCACCGCAGCTATCTCTCGGTGCGGTTCGGCAACGTCCTCGGCTCGCGCGGCTCGGTGGTCACCGCCTTCCAGGACCAGCTCTCCCGGGGCGAGCCGCTCACGGTGACCGACCCCGAGGTGACCCGGTTCTTCATGACCGTGCAGGAGGCCTGCCAGCTCGTGATCCAGGCGGCTGCCGGGGGCCACGAGGGCGAGACCCTGGTGCTCGACATGGGTGAGCCGGTCAGCATCGACGAGCTGGCCCGCACCCTGTCGGCCCAGGCCGGCCGCCCTGCCGCGATCGTCTACACCGGTCTGCGCCACGGCGAGAAGATCCACGAACAGCTCTTCGGTCACCTCGAGACCCCCAGGCCCGGGGGGCACCCGCTCGTCCTGGCCGTCGACGTCCCGCCCCTGTCCCCCGCCGCCGTGCTCGACGCGGGTGAGTCCCTCGACGCGCGGGTCGCGCTCGAGCTGCTCTCCTCGCGGATCGGCGACGGCGCGGACCTCGCCGTCGCCGACGGCCTGACCTCGTGGGACGCCTCGTCCCTCGCGCCCAGCGCAGACGATGACGCTGTCGGCTGATCCACCTCACGTGACGAGCACGACGTCGTCGCGCGGGAACCCCGCCCTCGACGGTGCCGTCACTCCTGTGACCATGACTGCCATCGACGCCGCCGTGACGCCCGACGTGGTGGGCTTCCGACGGCTGCATCCTCGCCGGCTGGGGCGTCGCGGCCGCATCGTCGTCGCCGTCCTGATGGTCATCACCCTCGTCGTCGCGGTGCTGGCGGGCTATGGCGTCTGGGCCAAGTGGCGGCTCGACCAGGCGCTCAACGGGGTCCGGTCCGAGCCGGTCTTCGCCTCGATTGACCCGGCCACCCGCCCGGCTCCCTCCGCCGACGGCGGCATGACCTTCCTGCTCGCCGGCTCCGACACGCTCCAGGAGGGCCCCACCACCGGCAACGAGGCCTCCGCGTTCCTCGACTCGCCGAGCGCCGAGGCCTCGCCCGGTCAGGCAGCCCCGGGCCGGGCCGACGTGATCATGGTCGTCCACGTCAACACCGACCGGAGCAAGGCCTCGCTGGTGTCGATCCCCCGTGACGCCTACGTGACGATCCCGGCGTACGTCGATTCCGCGGGCGTGGCGATGCCGGCCAGCGCCCGCAAGATCAACGCCTCCTTCGCACTCGGTGGAGGGTCGTTGCTGGTGCGCACGGTCGAGGGCGTGACCGGGCTGCGGGTCGACCACTTCGCCTACATCGACTATCTCGGGATCATCCGGTTGATCGACGCGCTCGGCGGCGTCACGGTCGACAACCCCTACGGCACGAGCGATGTCTACGGGAACCCGGAGTGGGACTTCCCGGCGTCCCCGGAGCTCGAGCTCGACGGGTTCCACGCGCGGGTGTGGGTCTCCCAGCGCAAGAACCTGCCGCGCGGCGATCTCGACCGGGCGCGCAACAGCCGCGAGCTGTTCCGGGCGATCGGGTCCAAGCTGGCGAGCCCGGCGGTGCTGTCGAACCCGGCCCGGCTCCAGTCGGTGATCGACCTGACGACCGAGGTCGCCACCGTCGACGAGACGCTCGACCCCGGCACCATGAAGGGTCTCGCGCTGTCGATGCGGGGGCTCGACCTCGCCGCGGTGCCGATGCGCACCGCGCCGACCCTGGGCAAGTCGACGAAGAACTACGAGGTCGTCTACATCCTCGACCCGGTCAACGGGAAGTGTCTGTGGTCGGCGGTCGGGTCGAGCGACCTCGCCTCCGTGGTCCGCTGCTCGCAGGCCTGACTCAGCGGACGACGACCTCGAGCAGGTCGCTCACCTCACGATGTGCCCGGCGCCAGTCGAGCGTGGCCCGGTCGACCTCGGGCTCGAGATCGCCTGCCGCCCACCAGGTGCGGACCGACCCGCTCAGCGCCGGCACGTCGCCGACCCGACCCGCGACGACGGCGCCGGGGGTGTCGCGCACGCCCTTGACGTCGTAGCCGTGGGTCGCGCGCCCGACCGCGGCGGCCTCGAGACCGACTCGGGGAAGGCCCTCCCACGCGCCGGTGTGCAGCAGCAGGTGGGCGGCGGCGAGGTGCGGGTGCGGGTCGTCCCGACCGACGACCCTGACGCCGGTCAGTCCGGCGGCGGCGGTGCGCACCTGAGCGAGCAACGGCCCGTCGCCGAGCATGGTGAGCTCGACGTCGACGCCCGTGGCCCGCAGGTCTCGTACGACGGCGAGCGCGTCGAGCGGCCGCTTGCGGGGGCTCATCTCGGCGACCCACGTCATCCGCAGCGTTCCACGGTCGGTCGGGAGCGGCACGTGCGGCCAGTCTGCCGGCTCGAGGCCCACACCGGCGGTGAGGCGCAGGTGCGGCCGGCCGGGACGAAGCCGGTCGGCGAACCAGGCGTCGTCCTGCGAGTTGAGGCTGACCACCGCGGCCGTGGAGCGCAGCAGGCTCCGCTCGAGCGATCGCGGGACAGCGTCGCGCCAGGTCGGGTGCTCACCCCAGTGCAGGCCGTGGCAGAAGTAGACGACCGGGACGCCGGTGCGGGCGGTGCGCACGATCGCGCTCGCGGTCGCGGTGCTGGTGAGGATGACGTCGAGCTGCTCGTCACGCACCCACGCCCGTAGGTGCCGGTGCGCGGATCCGTTGGCGGGGTGGGGGTTGCGGGTGATGCCCTCGATGACGCGGGATCCCTCGATCACCGCCGGTGCACCGTCCGGGCCGGGGCCGCTGGCGGGTGAGACGACGTGGCGCTCGGATCGCCATCGCTCGACCCAGTCGGGGAAGAAGGCGTCCAGCGTCACGGGGACGCTCGTGAGCAGGCCGATGCGCACGTCTCACCCTTCCAGCACCGCGGCGCGCCAGGCCGGCGCCCACGCGTGGAACGAGTAGTGCTCGCGGACCCCCGCGAGGCCGCGTCCGGCCAGCTCGCTCCGGTGCTGCGCCGGTGCCGCGAGGAGGTCTCGGAGGGCATCGATCCACTGCCCGGTGCTCGTGGCCGGGAGGCCCGCGAGCCGGCCGATCGCGGTGGTGTTCGCACCGACCGGTGACGCGACGAAGGGGACGCCGGCGGCGGCGTACTGGAGCAGCTTGTAGGCGCACTTGCCTCGCGCGAACTCGGTGTCGGGCAGAGGACCGATCCCGACGTCGAACGTGCGCAGTGCGGCCTGCCACGAGTCGGAGCCCCAGCTGACCCGCTCGACCATGGGCGTCAGGGGCCCGAGGTCGGCTGTGCCCGAGCTCACCACCCGAAGGACGGCGCCGGTGCTCGCGTGCACGGCGAGCAGCGCATCGGCGACGGCAGCGAGGTACTTCTCCGTGGACGGGCTCCCGATCCAGCCGATGACCGGAACGGCGCCGACCTCGTGCGCCGTACGGGGCAGGTAGTCCGACGGCTCGACGCAGGTGGGCACGACGACGACATCACGGTTGTGCCGGGCCGCCCACTCGGCGAGCACCTCGTTGCCGACGAGCACCCGGCGCGCGGCACGTGCCGCCCGGATCGCCTTGGGCGCCTTGGGAAACAGGGCTGCGGGATCCGGGAGACGTCGTACGTCGGCGTAGAGCGCGTCGTCGAGGTCGTAGACGCCGGGCGCTGCTCGACCGAGCAACCGGGCTTCCAACCCGCCCCGGCTGAACGGCGATGCCTCCCGGAGGAGCAGCATCGGGCCGGCGACCGTCGCAGCACGGAGGGTGCGTTCCGCACGGGCCACACCCGCGGGGTCGCGGAGCAGGTCGGACGGGCGGTTGGCCGCCGATCCGACGTAGTCGAGCAGCATGACCTCGAGGTCGAGGTGGTCCGCCCACTCCAGCGCTCGGGCCCGCGTGGTCGCGGCGCCGGCGCCGTAGGGGCTCACGACGGTGAGATCGGTCATCGCGGCGTCATGTCCCGCGCCGGCCCCAGCAGCCAGACCGAGCCGGGGTTCCACGCCTCCCGCAGCTGGAGCCGCAGGGCACGGGCACGCAACCGGAATCCCTCGGGGCGCATGGTGATCGACCGGCTCACGAACTCCAGGAGCGAGGTCGTCACGCCAAGTGCGCGCGGGAGGCGCGTGATGCCGGACAGGTGGTAGAAGCGGACCCGGCTCACGCCGAGCAGGAGGTGCGAGAGCCCCCCGGACGCGGCAGCGCTGACGCCGCCGACGTGGCGGCCGACGACCTCGGGCGACACGGCGATCCGACCGCCGAGGTCGTGCACGCGATGGGCAAGGGCGACGTCCTCGAAGTAGAGCTCGTAGCGCTCATCCAGCCCGCCCAGACGCTCCCACGACGCACGATTGACGAGCAGCCACGCGCCGTCGGCCTGCACGAACCGGTCGCCCTTCTCCGGCGGCGAGGCGTAGGCGCGCCATCCGACCAGCCCGCGCGCGAGCTCGCGGCGCGGAGTCACCCGCGGGTGGATGTTCCCGCTCGTGACCACGCCGACCTCGCCGGCAAGCGCGCCCGTGGCCACCAGCACGGCGGGATCGTCGAGCAGCGGTGCGAGCTGCCTCGGATCGAGCGTCAGGTCGACGTCGGGGTTGACCACGAGCAGCAGCTCCGTGGTTGCTCGCCTGGCACCCAGGTTGACTGCGGCGGCGAAACCGAGGTTGGCACCCGGATCGACGTACTGCACGCCGAAACGCGCGCAGATCGCGGCCACGGCCGGCTCCGCCGCGTTGTCGACGACGACCACGTCCGCGTCGGAGGGCACCGACGCCAGCAGCGCACCAAGCGTGCGCGCCGACCGGTAGGCGACCACCACGACGCCCAGGGTGGGTCGGCCGGAGGGCGGATGCTCGGTCACGTCGCCGTTACCCGCGCAGGCGGTCGCGGAGCCGCTTGAGGGCAGGTCGCATCCCCGCCGGCACCATCGAAATGATGGCGGCACGGATGCTGAGCGGAAGGCTCCTGACCGTGGGCGCGGCCGCGACGTAGAGGTCGACCGGCCAGGTCAGGCCCCATCGACCACGGATGAGGTCGACCTCGTCCGCCGTGACCCGAGGGTCACGCGACTTCGACTCGAAGTGATAGAGACCGGCGTAGGGAGTCCAGATGATCCGGTGACCCGCCTGGCGGACCTTGAGGCAGAAGTCGACGTCGTTGAAGCTGCCCGGCAGCAGCTCGGTCATCCCACCGACCTCGTCGTACACCTCTCGCGGGAGCATCAGGCAGGCGCCCGTGACGCCGGACGTCTCGCGCTGGACGACCAGGCTGTTGAAGTAGCCGGTGTCGTCGCCCTCGGCTCCGTAGAGCAGGTGGTAGGCCTCGCCGTTGTCGTAGTGGTGCCCCGCGTGCTGGATCGTCCCGTCGCTGAACAGCAGCCGGGCACCCACAAGTCCCACTCCCGGGTCCTGGGCGAGGGCCAGCAGAGTCTCGATCCAGTCCGCGTCGATGACCTCCATGTCGTCGTTGAGGATGAGCAGGTAGTCCCCCGACGATCGCAGGAAGCCGAGGTTGATCTTCGCGCTGAAGTTGAACGGCTGGTCGTAGCGGACGGCGACGAGCCGTGACCCGCACAGCTCGACCAGCTCCGCCATCACGTCCTCGGGGGTGTCGGCGTCGTAGACGATGACGAACTCGAGGTTGGTGTACGTCGACGTCTCGAGCACGCTGCGCACCATCTCGGTCACGAAGACCCGATGCACACCCCAGACCTCGCTGGACGAGCCGCGGGTGGGGATGATGACACTGACCAGGGGCTCACCCTGCACGCGGCGGCGAACCCGGTAGACGTTCGGACCGCGCACGAGCTCGACCTCGGCGTCGATCCCGACCCGGTCGCAGTGGTCCTGCACAGCGCGACGGCCCGCGTCGAAGGCGTAGGGCTTGGCCTCGGCATCCCCGGCCGCCGAGCCGGGCACTACCGCCCAGCCGTAGAGCACCTGCGGGATGTGCATGATCGATCGTGCGCGCTCGGTGACCCGCAGCACGAGGTCGTGGTCCTGCGAGCCCTCGAACCCAGCGCGGAATCCACCGACCGCCTCGACGAGGCTCCGACGCAGCACGCTGAGGTGACCGGCATACATCTGTGAGCGCAACCGCTCCGGAGACCAGTCAGGCTTGATGAAGACGTCGTAGTGACGCCCGTCGGGACTTACCTTGTCCTCGTCGGAGTAGAAGTAGTCGACCTCCGGGTGGGCGTCGATCTGGCTCGCGACCTGCAACGCCGCGGAGGGGACGAGCTGGTCGTCATGGTCGAGGAGCGCCACGAACTCCGCGGTTGCCAATCCGAGCGCGTCATTGGAGGCCGCCACGATGCCGCCGTTGGACTCGCGCCGTGCCAGCCGCACGCGTGGTTCCGCTGCGGCCAGCCGGTCGAGCTCGGCCACCACGGCCGGGTCGGTCGATGCGTCGTCGCAGACGCACCACTCCCAGTCGCGGCGCTCCTGCGACAGGACCGACCGGATGCACGCGCGGAGGGCCGCGAGCGGAGGGTTGTAGACGGGGGTGACGAACGAGATGGTCGGCACGTCAGGACTCACGTGAGAATCCGCACGGCGGCACGGACCCAGCGGAACGGGGCTGTGAGGAATCGCCCCAGCTTCCACGACAGTGATGCCTGCATCCCGTCGATGACGGCGCGGGCCGCGTCGAGCTCCCCCTGCGCCTGGTCGGCCCGCCGGGTCGCGGTGCCGGCCTGTGCCTCCGACCCACGCGCCACGTCGCGCACCGTCAACAGAGCACTCGCCAGCTCCTGCTCTCGCACCGTCTCGACCCGAGCGCGATCGAGTCGTTGCTGAGTCTCGAGCAGCACCTGGCGCTTGTCGGCGACCTCGGTGCGGACCGTGACGAGCGCGGTCTCGTACTCGTGGACCAGCGCGCGCGACGCGACGTGGCGACGCTCGAACGCGGCGGCCCACGGGCTGATGAACTCGAGATCCACGTCGAACCGCCGGACGAATCCGCGGTCCTGGAGCATGGCGGCCCAGTGACCGCCGGCCCGAACGTTGACGTGGGTCACCTCGGCGAACTCCCGTGGCGTCGAGGAGAGCACCAGCAGGTCGGTGGCGGCGCAGAGATGATCGAGTGCCGACTCCGCATCAGGCTGGCTGAGGTGCTCGATCACCTCGATGCAGGTGATCAGGTCGAAGGTGCGGTCGAGCGGCTCGGTGAGCGAGCCGACCCGCAACCGGTCGCCTGCGCGGGGGTCTCCGCCCTCGATCGCCACGGGCGAGAGGTCGATCCCGTGAGCCTCCACGCCCAGCGCAGACAGCGAGCCGACGAGGATGCCCTTGGCGCAGCCGGCATCCAACGATGACGCCGGCCCGAACATCGTCACGAGCCGCGCTGCGATGCCGTCGAAGAACCTCAGCCAGTGCGGGGAGGTCACGTCGTAGGCGCCTCCGGCGTAGTGCTGGTAGTAGTCCGAGCCGTAGTCCTCGGCGCGGGTCCCTCCAGGGATACCTCCGGTCAACGCACTCATCGCTCCCCCCTCACCTCATCGATCGAGCTCTCGACCACATCGGATCGTGACTCCGGGTTGTCGTGCACGGGCGCCAGCCACTCCCCCGGGAGCCGCACGACCCCAGGGTCGTCGTCGCCGCTGCCACGCACCTTCAGCGTGACGATGTCGTCAGCCTGGTCGTAGACGTGGCCGCGGTCGCCGACGGCGGTGCGGATCGAGAACGTACCGGGGAGCAGCGTGAGGTCGGCGATGGCGAAGTCGACGTGGCCGGTCCCGGGCTCCACCCGCCATGCGCCCGACGAGTGCGAGCTCGGACGAGCGACGGTCAGGCCGGACTCGTGGACCACGGCGAGGGAGAAGGAGGTCTCCTCGACGAGCTGCCCGGCTGTGTAGTGCATCCGCACGGTGATGGGCTGACCGGACAGTGCGACCGTGATGTCACGGCCGGCCTCGTCGAGCAGGGACACCCGGTCGATGCGGACCTCGCCGCTCCCGAAGCGTCCCGTGCTGGCAGGCGTCGCAACCGGCGGCGTCTGGGCCGTCGCGGCCTCACGCTGATTCACACTGGCGACGTACTCGCGCACGACCGACCGCGCCTCGCCGTGCGCCCTGACCACACCGTGGTCGAGCCACACGGCCGTGTCGCACAGGTCTTCCATCAACGCGAGCGAGTGCGACACGAGCAAGATCGTCGACCCGGAGCGGCGCAGCTCGTGGAGGTGGTCGAAGCACTTGCGCTGGAACTCCTCATCACCCACCGCGATGATCTCGTCGATCGCCAGGATCTCCGGCCGCACGCTCACAGCGATGGCGAAGCCGAGCCGGACGTACATCCCGCTCGAGTAGATCTTCACGGGTGAGTCGATGAACTCCTCGAGCCCGGAGAAGTCGATGATGCTGTCCATCTCCGCCTCGACCTGACGACGGGACATGCCGAGGATGGATCCGTTGAGCCGGATGTTCTCGCGGCCGCTGAGCTCGGGATGGAAGCCGGCCCCGAGCTCGAGCAGGGCCGAGAGCCGCCCGTTGACCGTGACATCGCCGGAGGTGGGCCGATAGATGCCGGAGATCACCTTGAGCGCGGTCGACTTCCCCGAGCCGTTGTGCCCGACGAGGCCGAAGGTGACGCCCGCAGGCACCTCGAACGACGCATCCTTGAGGGCCCACACCGCCTTCCCGGGCCGCGCCTTCCCCCGCACGACTCGCTCCTTGAGCCCGGTGCGGCGTTCCTGCGAGAGCCAGAAGCGCTTCGAGACGCCGTCGAGCGCGACTGCGACGTCGCTCATACCTGCTCCCCGATGTCGAGGCCGCGCCGGAAGTACGTCAGCACCGCGAGGCCGAGCGCGCCCGCCGCCCAAGCGATCAGCACCGCCCACGTCGCGAGGCTGGGCACCGACACCGAGTAGAGGATGGTGCGGAAGGACTCGACGAACGCGGCGATCGGGTTCGCCTCGATGAGCGCTCGAACCGGGATCCCGTTCCATCTCTCGGGCACCAGCGTGATCGGGTAGATGATGGGCGTGAGGAAGAAGAAGAGCTGCAGGGCCACCGTGATCAGGTAGGCAAGGTCGCGGAAGTACACGTTGAAGGTCGCCAACACGTAGGTGACCGACGCCACGAACAGGACGAAGACGGGAATCCAGAGAAGCAGTGCGAGCCACGACAGCCCGATGTTGCCGACCGCGAGCAGGATCACGAGGAGGATCCCTACCTCGATGCCCGTCTGCATCATGCTGCTGATCACAGACCCGACCACGGGGACGTAGGACGGGAAGTAGATCTTCTGCAAGAGCGAGCCGGACCCGAGCAGGGCGCCGACGGCGGTGTTGAGCGTGTTGGAGAAGCCGGTCCAGACCACCAGGCCCGTCAGCAGCCAGACCGCGTAGTTGCCGGCACTGCCGTCGGCGAGGGGTGGCGGCTCGGCTCGGAAGATGGCCGAGAAGACGACGGAGTAGATGACCACCGTCGCGACCGGCACGATGATCGACCAGGCCCAGCCCAGGATCGTGCCCTTGAAGCGGGACTTGATGTCGCGGAGGGCGAAGTTCCAGATGAGTCCCGAGTAGGACCACGGTGGGGCGGCACTGCGAACGCTCACGGCCACCCCTCGTGTCTCTCCGTCGGATCCGCGCCCCACGGTCGTCGTGCCCTCGTGCCC
>JANMMN010000047.1:0-3793 GCA_031373405.1 Actinomycetes bacterium | reverse complement strand
CCCCGACGCGCGTGCCGCCGCCCGCCTTGCCCCACACGCTGCGACCCTCGTGCGCATCGCGGCCGATGGAGGACCAGTACAGATCGATGGTCAGGTCTGCGGTCGCGCTGGGGCTCAGCAGCGCCGTGTGCCGCCCGGGGAGGACGTCGACCCGCCTGCCCTGCCAGTCGAGCCCCCGACGAAGCTCGGCGTCGGCGCCGTGCGGATCGAGCCCCACGAGGCTGCGGCCGGCCCGACCCGCCCACGCGGAACGTGAGCGTTCATGGCTCTTCGCCGTGAGCTCGAGGCGGCCCTCGGTGCCGGTGAACCGCAGTCGGGTGCCGGTGCTGGTGCCGAGGTACGTCGTGACCACGGATTCCTCGGCGTACCCGAAGTGCTCGATCCCGTCAGCTCGCGCGGACCCGAACACGTCCCCGAGCGAGGGCGCGAGGTCGGTGAAGGAGGCACTCGTCGCCAGCGCGGGCGCATCCAGCCAGTCCGGGGAATGACCGCCCGCGACGAGGTCCCGGGCATCCTCGGCAGGGCCGGCCTCGACCGCTGCGGCCTCGGCAGCACGGACGAGGTCGGCCACCGACGCCAGGGTCGGGGCGCTCGCGGTCACCGACCCGGCGGCAACGCCGCCGGGCAGCCCGACGAGCGCCACCACCGTGACCGAGTCGGCCACGGTCTCGCCGTTGGTGGTCAGTGTGCTGCGGGCCCACCGCAGGTTGGCGACGCTGTGGCTGCGGGCGATCACGATGCACCCGAGAGAGCTCGAGCTCGCGAGCGCACGCTCGACGATCTCCTGCGGGGCGCTCATCGACCGGCCTCCTGTGCGCTGTTGAGGATGTTGACCGAGGTGAACATCGCGGCGGGTGCGCCGTGCGACACCGGTGCGACCTGTCCCGGCTGGCCCTTGCCGCAGTTGAAGGCGCCGGCGAGCAGGTACGTGGACTCGTTGCCCACGCGTGCCATCGACCCCCAGAAGTCGGTGGTGGTGGCCTGGTAGGCGACGTCCTTGAGCTGGCCGACCAGCGTGCCGCCCTTGATCCGGTGGAACCGTTGGCCGGTGAACTGGAAGTTGAAGCGCTGCATGTCGATCGACCACGACTTGTCGCCCACCACGTAGATGCCGTCCTCGACCCCGGCGATGAGGCCCTCGAGGTCGGGACCGTCGACGACCGGCTGCAACGACACGTTGGGCATCCGCTGGATCGCGGTGTGCCCCGCGCTGTCGGCGTACGCGCAGCCGTTCGACCTCGGCAGCCCGAACTCTGCTGCCATCGAGCGGTCGAGCTGGTAGCCGACCAGCGTCCCGTCCTTGACGATGTCCCAGGACTGGGCGGCCACGCCCTCATCGTCCCAGCCGACGCTGGCCAGCCCGTGCTGGGTCACGCGGTCACCGGTGACGTGCATGAGGTCCGAGCCGTAGCGCAGCGTGCCCAGCTTGTCCGGCGTGGCGAACGACGTCCCGGCGTAGTTGGCCTCGTAGCCCAGTGCCCGGTCGAGCTCGGTCGCGTGCCCGATGGACTCGTGGATCGTGAGCCACAGGTTGGTCGGGTGGATGACGAGGTCGTAGCGGCCCGCCTCGACGGACGGCGCGGACATCTTCTCGGCGAGATGGTCACCGAGCTGCGCCAGCTCGGTGTCCCAGTCCCAGGCCCGTGCCCCGCCGACGTCGGCGCCCGCGCCGGTGAGGTACTCCCAGCCGCGGCCGACCGGGGGCGACGTGGTCGACATCGTCTCGAAGGCCCCGGACGACTCGTCGACCGACACCGCGTTCCAGCCCGCCTGCAGCCGCACCCGCTGCTGGGTCGTGCGGCTGCCGGAGATGTCGGCGTAGAACACCTGCTCCTTCACGGCCATGACGCTCGCGTCCACATGCGTCACCGCGTCGTGGGCGAGGAGGGTGGCGCTGCGCGAGGCCAGGAGCTCGATGCGCTCTGCCTCGGGCACCGTGAACGGGTCGAGGTCGTACGCCGACACCCAGGAGCCGACATGCACTGCCTCCGGTGCCAGCTCGACCCGTGTCGTCGACAGCGGGGCGCTGATCCGGGCGAGGGCGACCGCGCGCTCGGCCAGGGTCCTCGCGGTGTCCGGCGTGACGACGTCGGAGGCCGCGAAGCCCCAGCAGCCGTCGACCACCACGCGCACGGAGAGCCCACTGTCGGCATCGAGGACCGACCCGTCGAGCCGTGCGTCGCGCAGGGTCAGCAGCGAGGTGCGCAGCATCACGACGCGGAGGTCGGCGTGCGACGCACCGAGCTCGCGAGCGCGGCTGAGCGCGGCGTCGGCACAGGGGATCAGGGGCAGGGCGAGGAACTCCGGGTCGACGCTCGAGGTCACGCGGGTGCTCCGTCCAGTCGGGGGTCGAGCACGACCTTGCCGGTGGTGCGCCTCGCGCGGAGGTCTTCGTGCGCGTGCCGTGCGGCCGACAAGGCGTACGTCGCCCCCTGGATCGGTCGCAGGCGGCCGTCAGCCACCTGCGCCACGAGCTCGGCCAGCGGCGCCGCCACCATCGCGGCTGCGACGTGGGGGCGCATGCAGTCGACGAGCCAGAAGCCGATGACCGAGTGCGAGCCGACCATGAGACTGCCGGGAGCGACCGGGGTGGGTTGGGTCCGTGAGGCCATCCCGTAGGTGACCAGGCGCCCGAACGGGGCGAGCGCGGCCAGGCTTCCGTCGAAGGTCGCGCCGCCGACCATCTCGAACACCACATCGACCTTGCGGCCGCCGTTGGCGTCGACGATCCGGTGGGTCACGTCGTGCGCGCTCAGCTCGGTGCCTGTGACGACGCCGACGTCGGCGCCACGATCGAGGGCGAGGTCGATCTTCGCCTGGGAGGACGCCGTCGCGATGACCCGGCCGGCGCCCGCCTGCTTGGCCAGCTGGATCGCGAGGTTGCCGACGCCCCCCGCGGCCGCGTGCACGACGACGGACTCGCCGTACGCAACGCGCGCCGAGGTGTGCACCAGGTGGTGCGCGGTCAGTCCCTGCACCAGCAGCGCCAGCGCCTCGGTGTCGGTCACGCCGGCCGGGACGTCGAAGGCGAGCGCGGGGTGGACCACGGCGAGCTCGGCGTACCCGCCCCCGCGGGCGACGAAGCCGCAGACCCGCCGCTCGCGGCCACCGGGGTCGAGCACGTGCCCGACCACCTCGGAGCCCGGGACGAACGGCAGCTCGGACCCGGACAGGTAGGTGTTCTCGACCTGGTGGGTGTCGGCGTAGTTGACCCCTGCCCCCGTGACGCGCACGAGGAGCTCGCCGGAGCCGGGCACCGGGTCGGCCACGGCGACGAGGTCGAGGACCTCCGGCCCACCGAAGCTGCGCACCTGGATCGCTCTCATGCCCCGACCCTAGACCGCAGCGTGCGTGTCGCGCGGTGCGGACCTACCGGCGGGTAACGGCTAGCGTTCCAGCGGCGCGCCCGCGTCCGCGGTGTGCTCGATTCGGAGGTTCGCAGTGAGTCGCGTCGTGCTCGTGACCGGCGGCAACCGGGGCATCGGTCTCGCCATCGCCCTGGCGTTCGTCGCCGCCGGCGACCGGGTGGCGGTCACGTCCCGCTCGGGGGAGACCCCAGCGGCGCTCGCGGGGTCCGATGTCCTGGTCGTGACTGCGGACGTCACCGACAGCGCCAGCATCGACGCAGCATTCGACCGGGTCGAGGCGGAGCTCGGACCCGTCGAGGTCGTCGTTGCGAACGCCGGGATCACGCGCGACACCCTCATCATGCGCATGACCGACGACGACATCGACGCCGTCCTCGACACCAACCTCGTCGGCGCCATGCGGGTGTCGCGGCGTGCGGCGAAGG
>JANMMN010000163.1:0-7818 GCA_031373405.1 Actinomycetes bacterium | reverse complement strand
CTGGGGAGTGCCGGTCCGTGTCACGAGTGACGGTGCCCGCCGTCTGCCCCTCGTGCTTGCCGGGCTCGACGCCTAGAGGAGCGCAGAGCCCCGTGGCCCGAGGCCCCACGCTGTCACGAGTCGATGAGGCCGGCGTGGTCGAAGAGCGCGATGAGCGCCACCGCTCCACCCCGGGCGAGGAAGGCGCGTGCTCGGCGCGTGTCGGCGTCTGGCACCCGATCGACGCCGAGGGTCCAGGCTGCGCAGAGCACGGCGTACGCATGGTCGAGCGCGAGGTCGAGATCACGCCAGACCTCGAGTGACTCGAGCATGTCCGCCTCGGCCTCAGGGGCGCTGTCGACCGCACCGATCGCGGCCCTCGCCGTCGTGCGGGCGGCGTCCAGCCAGCGGCCGGGCGAGCCGCTCGTGAGCGTCAGCAGAGTGCGGATGGCGTCGGCGTCGCGCAGCGAGCACGCAGCGGCGACGCCGACCCACAGCGCGGTGGCGGCGTTGCTCCCGTTCGGGTCGATCGCGAGTGACTCCTCGACGTCGCGCAGCGCCCCGGCGCTGTCACCTTCAAGCAGCTTCGCGAGCGCTACCGTCTTCAGCAGCCAGGTCCGCAGGTGCAGGTGCCGGGTGACGTCCACACGACGCTCGGCGACGGCCGACAGCAGCTCCCGCGCCCGGAGGAACTGACTTCGCTGCGCGAGCAGCTGTGCCTCGTTGAGGTCCAGCGCGTCGGCGTTGGCGGCGCCGAGAGGCTCGCGCAGGCGCGCCTCCGACAACAGCTCCTCGGCCAGATCCCACTCACCGAGGTCCAGGTACCCCTCGATGAGGTTGGCGAGGTTGATGGCCAAAGTGCGCAGATCGCCGATCTCACGACAGATGCCCGCCGACTCCTGAGCGAGCTCGATCGCCATGTGGTGATCGACCGACCAGAGCAACAGGCTGCGCGTGGTCAGGGCGCCGGCGAGGTCCGACGGCCGACCGGCACGCCGTGCCAGGTCGACGATCGCGGCGAAGAGCAGGCCCGACTCGAAGGTCCGCCCGTACGAGTTGAGTGCCCAGGCGCGAGCCTCGGCCGCTGTGCTCAGCACGTGAGCGTCCTCGACGCGCTGGGCCAGCACGAGGGCCCGGTCGGAGAGCTCGAGGCTTCGCTCCCGCCGCCCGGTGCGGTCCGCGCTGATGGCGAGACGGGCCAACACCAGGGCGCGCTCGCTCACGTTGTCCTCGGGCAGCCGGCTCAGCACGTCCTCGGCCAACGCCTCGAAGACCGAGGCCATGTCGGTGGTCGGATCGAACACGACGTACGCCGCCTCGAGCAGCACGCGCGCCTCGCCGACCGAGTCACCTCTGGCGGCCGAGGCCGCCAGCGCGTCCTGGATGAGCGGCCACAGCTGTTCGGCGCCAGCGTAGAGCGTGGCGGCGCGCACCTGAGCGAAGAGCGCCCGTGCCCGGTCCTCGGGTCGGGTCGCGAGGCTCAGCGCCTGCTCGGCGTACGACCCGGCCTGCTCGGGCGATCCGAGGGCGAGCGCACGGTCGCCGGCGCGTTCGAGCGAGGTGCGGGCGCGGTCGGCGATGTCCTCGGCGTCGTCGGCCCCGGGGTCGGCGCGGTAGGCCTCGAGGTAGTGGGTGGCCAGCACGGCCGCGAGCTCGTCGTCGTCGAGGTCCTCGAGCCGTCGGGCAACCGCGAGGTGCTTGGTACGCCGTGCCGCCTTCGACAGCGTCGAGTACGCCACCTCGCGGATGACCGACTGCACGAACCGGTACTGCCCCCGTTCGGGCGACCGCGGGTCCTTGTCCTGGTCGAGCACCTCCTTGCGCACGAGCAGCCGCAGCAGCGGTTCGATGTCCTCGGCCGCCCGCCCCGACACTGTCGCCGCCGCCTCGGCGGTGAAGCTGTGCCCGGCCACGGCGGCATCCTGGACCAGTGCGCGCTCGGCGTCGGGCAGCCCGTCGAGGCGTGCCGCCACCAGCGCGTGCAGAGTCTCGGGGATGTCGAGCTCGGCGCCGAGCTCACCCACGACGCGGTAGGCCTCTCCCACCTGCTCGAGCACGCCGCGGTCGGCGAGCATGCGTACCGTCTCCACGGCGTACATCGGCACGCCTTCCGCGCGGCCGACCAGCCTGTCGAGACCGTCCTCGGGCAGGCCGGAGACGTACCCCGTGACGAGCTCGCGGATGTCGTCGTCGGCCAGCCGGTCGAGATGCACCGTGAGCATGTTGCGCACCCCGGCACCCCACGTGGCCCGTCGGTCCGTCAGCTCGGGGCGTGCCATCGTCAGCACCAGGATCGGGTACGCGCGCGACCATTCGAGGATCGACTCGAGGAAGTCCATCAGCCCGTTGTCGGCCCACTGGAGGTCCTCCACGACGAGGACCACGGTGCCGTGGTCGGCGACCCGCTCGACGAAGCGGCGCCAGGCGCCGAAGAGCTCCTCACGGCTGCCGGGCTCACCGGACTCCAGACCGAGCAGGTGCCCGAGGTGCGGTTCGAGCCAGGCACGCTCGTCGGCGTCGGTGACGTACTGCTCGAGAGCCACGCGCAGCTTGGTGCGCTGTGTGTCGTCGTCGTCGGTCTCGGCGATGGTCGCTCGCAGGCGCACCATCTCGGCGAAGGCCCAGAAGGTGATCCCCTCGCCGTAGGACGGGCAGCGGCCGTGGTGCCAGAAGATGTCCTCGGTGAGGCCATCGATGTACTTGAGCAGCTCCCACACCAGCCGCGACTTGCCGATACCGGCCACACCGTTGAGGTGCACGAGCCGTGGCCGCCCTTCGCGGCCGGTCGAGTGCAGCAGCTCCTTCATCATGCGCAGCTGCTCGTCCCGGCCGAGGAACGGTGGCTCCGGCGCGCTGCCCCGGTTGGAGCCGCCTCTCTCGCCGAGCACCCTCAGTGCGCGCCAGGCCGCGACCTGGTCGGACTTCCCCTTGAGGGTGAGCGGGTCGATGGCGTCGTAGGCGATCGCCATCGCGGTGGCACGGTGGGTCCGCTCACCGACGAGCACCGTGCCGGGATCGGCCGCTGACTGCAGCCGCGAGGCGGTGTTGACGAGGTCGCCGGTCACGAACCCCTGGTCGACCGCACCGAGCAGCGCGACCGCCTCACCGGTGAGCACGCCCGCACGTGCCGCCAGGGGTACGCCGATCTGCACACCGAGCGCCTCGACGCGGTCGACGATCTCGAGAGCGGAGCGCACCGCACGCTCGGCGTCGTCCTCATGCGCCACCGGTGTGCCCCACACGGCCATGACCGCGTCGCCGATGAACTTCTCGACCGAGCCTCCGTGACGGGTGACAGCGTCGGTCGCCGCGTCGAAGTAGCGCGAGAGCATCCCGCGCACGTCCTCTGCGTCGCGCCCCTCGGAGTAGGACGTGAAGCCCACGAGGTCGACGAAGAGCACCGAGACCAGTCGGCGCTCGGTCACGTCGCCGGACGAGCCGCCGCTCGTGCCGGGTGCTGCTGCGGGACGGGCGCTCACGGTCGCGCCGCCGGAGAGCAGCAGCCCGCACTCGTTGCAGAACTTGTCGTCGGCGCCGACCGGCGCAGCGCACGAAGGGCACGACAGTGCGAGGCGTTCGCCGCACTCGCGGCAGAACTTGCTGCCCGGTTCGTTGCGCGTGGCGCACCGACTGCACTCCACGAGGCCCCCTCTCGGCTCGGACGATAGCCGAGGGGGCGGGTCGCCCACCGGCGAAGCGGCGCACGAGATCTCGCCGGGGTGAGTGGTACGGCAGGGTCGCCGACGGCGCGTCACGCCTGGCTCTCGTCCTCGTGGGCCTCGACGCCTGAGGCGTGGGGCAGCGGGGTTACTCGAGCGGGAGCGTCTGGATCAGCGTCGTGAGCCGGGCGGTGTCGGCCTCGGTCCACTCCGGGGGCTGGCTGACATCGGCCCAGATCGCCGGCATCGAGCCGCCGTAGTTGTGACCCTGGCCGTCAGGCACGCTCACGCCCATGAACTGGTCGACCGTGACCTGCAGGAACGTGATGACCGGGTACCACGACATCTGCGGGCTGCGTCCCGGGCCGGGCGGCTCGATCAGCCAGTCCGGCTTCTGCGCGATCAGCGCCGGGCTCCACCACACGACCGAGTCGTTCGCGTGCTGCACGTAGGCGACCCGCGGTCCCGTCCACGGCCCGGCCGGCTTCGCGAGGTCGGCGGGCTGACCGGCGTACCGGATGGTCTGCCCACCGAGGTAGACCGGCTGCCACTGCGGGCTGCCCGGGGCGCGGTCGGCTGCGATCCACCCCCACGGCTGGGAGAAGTTGGGGGAGCCGACGAAGACGGCGCCGTCGGTACGCCGGGAGATGTCGTCCGCGTTCGGGAACGCCGCCTGCATCGAGAACGAGCCGAGGGAGAGCCCGTAGGCGAACAGCTTCGGACGCGTGTCGGGCGGCAGGGTCGACCATCTCGCGTGGACCGCGTCGAAGAGCTCCCGTCCCGCATCGCTGGCCTTGTCCGCGTCGACGAGGGTCGAGATCCACGACGGCAGGAAGGAGTACTGGATGCCGACGATCGCTGAGTCGCCGTTCCATTCGTGCTCGATGGTGTTGACCGTCTGCGGCTCGAGCCAGCCGGTGCCGGTCGTGCCGGCGACGACGAGTGCGCCGCGCTCGAACGCGCCGGTGCGCTCGAGCTCCTTCACGGCCAGCGCCGCGCGGTCGGCAGCCGTCGCGGCGGAGTCGAGCCCGACGTAGACCCGGATCGGCTCCTGGGCGGGTCGGCCGGAGAACTCCGTGAGGTCACCGGGGCGAGGTCCACGGGCGACGAAGTTGCGGCCCTCCATGCCGAGGGAGTCCCACGGCACCAGCGACTCCGGCGAGCCCGATCGCTCGGGCACCTGCGGCTGCGAGATGCCGGGAGCCGTCGAGGCGTTGGCGCCGGTGTAGATCGAGTTCATCGTCGCGGTGAAGCCGCGGAAGAGGACGTCGGTGAGGGCGAGGCAGCCGACGACGCCGACGACGAGCACGGCGAGGGTCCACGCGATCCGGGCGGGCAGGAAGCGGCCGATACCGCGTCCGACCCACGACGTGAGGCGTCGCAGCCACCTCCCGACGCAGACCGCGCCGATCGCGACGGGGAGCGCGACGAGTCCCACGACGAGGGCCCAGCCGTAGCCCTCGTCCTCGAATCCGACCGCCTCCCGGACGCCGTTCTGCCACGCCGTGCCGGCGAGGAGGTAGCCGACGACGACGACCGGGCCGAGGATCGCCAGCGCCAGCCAGGCCCGGTGCTTGAGCTTCGGTGCCGGCTCGTGCAGCGGCGTGAGCCGGACCAACCAGCTCACGAGGCATCCGATGCCGTAGCCGAGCGCCGCGCCGAGACCGGCGATGACCCCCTCGAAGATCCATGGCCGCGGCAGCAGCGACGGCGTGAGCGCCCAGCCGAACATCGTGGCGGCGGCAACGAGCCCGAGGAAGTTCGGACGTCCCCGCCTGCGAGCCGCCGCTGGTGCCGCCGGGCGTACGCCGTCCCCGCTCGTGTCGGTGGCGGTGACGGTGGCGGTGTCGGCGTCGGTGTCGGCGGTCTCGGGGGCTGGGCTGCTCACGGCCCGAGCGTAGGCGGTGGCTCCGCCGGCGACCGCCTACCCAGCAACCACCTACCGGGAGGACTCGGCTCCGGTCGAAGCGGCTGCGGGGGCGGCAACGGGGACGGGCTTGCCGCTGCGTCTGTAGGCGAGGGCGGCAAGCGCGCTAAGAACGGCGGTGGCGACACCGCCGCCGATCAGTCCCGACCGCGGGCCGAACTGGTCGGAGGCCCAGCCGATCACCGGTGCTCCCACCGGTGATCCGCCGAAGAAGACCAGCGTGTAGACACCCATGACCCGCCCGCGCACCCACGACTCGCTGCGGCTCTGCAGGTAGGTCTGGGCGGAGGTCGTGAAGGTCATCGCCGTGATGCCGGCGAAGGGGAGCAGCACGAGCATCGCGACGTACGACGGGGCGAAGCCGACCACGATCTCGACGAGCCCGAACACCACGGCCGAGACCACGACGAGGCGCAGCGGCACCCGGACGCGGCGAGCAGCGAGCAGCGAGCCCGCCAGTGCACCCACGGCCAGCGCGGTCGACATGAGTCCGAATGCCTCGGCACCCACGAGGAACTCGTTGCGGGACATGAGCGCCATCGTCATCTGGTAGTTGAGCCCGAACGTGGCGACGACGAAGGCGAGCACGAGAGTCAGCACCATGTCGGCGTTGCGGAGTACGTAGCGAAGACCCTGGACGAGCCGGACCGTGCCCTCCTGGCGTCGTTGCGGGTGCAGCTCGGCGGTGCGCATCGCGAGCAGCGCGGCGATGGTGATGCCGAAGGTCGCGCCGTTGATGATGAAGACCCAGCCGCTGCCGACCACCGCGACGAGCACGCCGGCGAGCGCCGGACCGACGAGTCGGGCCAGGTTGAACGACGCGCTGTTGAGGGCGATCGCGTTGGTCAGGGTGTCGCGGCCGACGATCTCGTTGACGAAGGCCTGCCGCGCCGGGTTGTCGAACGCGCTCGCGACACCGAGCAGGAACGCCATGAGGTAGACGATCGGGACGGTGGCCAGACCCATCAGGGCGAGCACGCCGAGCAGGATCGCCAGCAACCCCATGGCTGCCTGGGTGACCACCAGCAACCGACGCCGGGAGACCCGGTCGGCGAGCGTGCCGCCCCACAGGGAGAAGAGCAGGTACGGCAGGAACTGCAGACCCGTCGTGATCCCCAGTGCCATTCCGGAGGACCCGGACAGGTCGAGCACGAGCCAGTCCTGGGCGACGCGCTGCATCCAGGTGCCGGAGTTCGACAGCACCTGCCCGCTGAAGTAGAGGCGGTAGTTGCGCACCTCGAGCGCACGAAACATCGGAGTCACGAGTCGGCGAGCACCTCCAGCACGGGCAGGGCTGCGGCGAGCGCGGCGCGCTGGTCGGGATCGAGGCGGGCCAGGCCCAGGGCGAGCCACTCCTCGCGGCGACGTCGGTCCTCGCGCAGCAGCGTGCGGGCGCGAGGAGTCAGCGAGAGCACCACCTGGCGGCCGTCGAGCGGGTCGGGCGTGCGATCGACGTATCCCGCGGCGACCAGGTTGGCGAGCACCTTCGTCATCGACGGCGGTCGCACCTGCTCGTGCGCGGCGAGCGCCCCCGCGGTCAGCGGACCCAGTCGGCCGAGGGTGGCCAGGGCGGAGAGCTGACCGAGCGGGAGACCGTGGTCGGCGCGCTCCTGACGCAGCCGGCGCGAGAGCCGCATGGTCGCGAGCCGCAGCTCGTGTGCGAGGTCGGCGGTGACGGCAGGACGGGGCGACATGATCGTTAGTCTAACTAACGATCTCCCTTACCGCCACCGCCCACCCGGCCGTCGCTTCCCTCGCGGCATCCGCACCGGGAGCGACGGTGGGGTGGGCAGCAACGAGCGAGCAGGTCGTGGCTCAGTCGGCTGTGACGGTCTGCGGCCGCTGTGCTCGGCGGCTGGGGGCGGTCAGATTCCCTGCCGGATGGTGAGCGGTCCCGCCAGCCCCCTGCCCACTGTCAGACGTCTGTCCTATTCTTGTCTCATGTCTCTCGCCCCCGCCATCGACGACTGGGACGACCCGTCCTGGTTGCGTGGCCCGATGCCGGAAGAGGTTGCGCTGGCCCACGAGCTCGCCTCGCTGGACCGGTGTGAGGACGAGGAGCGGGAGGGCGAGGAGCCCGGGCCGGTCCTGGAGCCGCTGACTGACGCGGAACTGCTCGAGGCGATGACGGGTCGGCCGTCGGCTGTCGATCTGCTCCTGCTCGAGTCGATCGACCCGATGGCGCTGCCGAGCAAGGGGGCGGTGCTCGACTACCTCAGGGCGGCCGAGCGGGTCGATGCCTACGCCGCGGCG
>JANMMN010000350.1:0-2823 GCA_031373405.1 Actinomycetes bacterium | reverse complement strand
CCGGCGCCGCCGCGCCCGGCGACTCCAGCGCCGGCGCCGCCGATCCCGACCCCGACCCCGGTCGCCCCGAGCCCGGAACCGAGCGCGACGGCCGCCCTCTCCGCCTCACCGTCGGGATCGCCGTCGGGTTCGACGGCACCGATGGACACGCCGACCTCCGACAGCCCGTCCGCCACCGCGCCGACGCCCTGATAGCCTGATCACCCGTGAACCCCTCGACGACCAAGCACCTGTTCGTCACCGGAGGAGTCGCCTCCTCCCTGGGCAAGGGGCTCACGGCCTCCTCGCTCGGAAACCTGCTGAAGTCACGCGGGCTCCGCGTCACGATGCAGAAGCTGGATCCGTATCTCAACGTCGATCCGGGCACGATGAACCCCTTCCAGCACGGCGAGGTGTTCGTCACCAACGACGGCGCGGAGACCGACCTCGACGTCGGGCACTACGAGCGCTTCCTCGATGTCGACCTGCATGGCTCGGCCAACGTGACGACCGGTCAGATCTACTCCACGGTCATCGCCAAGGAACGTCGCGGCGAGTACCTCGGCGACACCGTCCAGGTCATCCCGCACATCACCAACGAGATCAAGTCGCGGATCCGCCGCATGGCCGGGCCCGAGGTCGATGTCGTCATCACCGAGGTGGGTGGCACGGTCGGCGACATCGAGTCGTTGCCGTTCCTCGAGGCCATCCGCCAGATCCGTCACGAGATCGGCCGTGACAACGTCTTCTTCCTCCACGTCTCGCTGCTGCCCTACATCGGGCCGTCCGGCGAGCTCAAGACCAAGCCCACCCAGCACTCGGTCGCGGCGCTGCGCAACATCGGCATCCAGCCCGATGCCATCGTGCTCCGCGCCGACCGCGAGGTGCCGACGAGCATCAAGCGCAAGATCTCGCTGATGTGCGACGTCGACGTCGAGGCTGTCGTCGCCGCGGTCGACGCTCTGAGCATCTACGACATCCCGAAGGTCCTGCACAGCGAGGGTCTCGACGCCTACGTCGTACGCCGGCTCGACCTGCCGTTCCGCGACGTCGACTGGACCGCCTGGGATCAGCTGCTGCGTCGGGTGCACCACCCCGCGCACGAGGTCACCGTGGCGCTCGTCGGCAAGTACGTCGACCTTCCTGATGCCTACCTCTCGGTGACCGAGGCGCTGCGTGCCGGTGGCTTCGCCAACGACTGCCGGGTCAACATCCGTTGGGTCACCTCCGACGACTGTGTGACGCCCGAGGGCGCCGAGCGTCTGCTCGGCGACGCGGATGCCGTGTGCGTCCCTGGAGGTTTCGGCGTACGGGGGATCGAGGGAAAGCTCGCTGCGTTGCGCTTCGCCCGCGAGCGCGGGATCCCGACTCTCGGCCTCTGCCTGGGGCTGCAGTGCATGGTGATCGAGTACGCCCGTGATGTCGCCGGGCTCGAGGGCGCCGGCTCGGCGGAGTTCGACGAGGCCACGCCGCACCCGGTCATCGCGACGATGGCTGATCAGCGTGATGTCGTGGCGGGCGAGCGCGACATGGGTGGCACGATGCGCTTGGGTCTCTACCCCGCGAAGCTGGCGGAGGGCTCGCTCGTGCGCGAGGTCTACGGCGAGACCTACGTCGACGAGCGGCACCGCCACCGCTACGAGGTCAACAACGACTACCGGTCTCAGCTCGAGCAGGCCGGGCTGTGGTTCTCCGGTACGTCGCCGGACGGCCGGCTGGTCGAGTTCGTCGAGCTGCCGCGTGACGTGCACCCGTACTACGTCGCCACCCAGGCGCACCCCGAGCTGCGTTCGCGGCCGACGAAGGCGCACCCGCTGTTCCGGGGGCTCATCGCCGCTGCGGTCGCGCGTCGCACCGTGCCGGTCGAGCTCGCGAACGTCTGATCGGTGACGCCGTACGTCCTGGACCCCACCTGGTCCGGTGAGGTGTCCGACCTCGCCGACCAGCCGGTCGACCGCGTCGTCGTCGCGAGTGACGACCTCCATCGAGGTCTCGTCTGGGACCTTCGCCGTGACACCGTCGAGCTCGGCGACGGCCAGACCGTGGTGCGCGAGTATGTCGCGCACCCGGGCGCGGTCGGCGTCATTGCGGTGGACGACTCCGACCGCGTGCTGCTGCTCCGCCAGTACCGCCACCCCGTGGGCATGATGCTGTGGGAGCCGGTGGCCGGACTGCTCGACGTGGCGGACGAGTCACCGGTGACCGGCGCTGCGCGCGAGCTCGTCGAGGAGGCCGGGCTCGTCGGTGGGCGGTGGGACGTCCTGGTCGACGCCGAGCTCTCCCCGGGCGGCACCAGCGAGACGATCAGGCTCTACCTCGTCCGCGACCTGGCGCCGGCGCCGGGCGGTCGCCCTCCCGGCGATGGTGAGGAGCGCGACCTCCCCCTCACCTGGGTCCCGCTCGACGACGCTGTGTCGGCGGTGCTCGCCGGGCGCCTCACCTCGCCGAGCACGGTGATCGGCGTGCTCGCGGCGTACGCCTCGCGGGCCGCAGGATGGTCGACGCTGCGGCCACCCGACGCCCCGTGGCCGGCGCGTGAGCACGTCACCGGCACGGGTCGGGCTCGGTTGTACGGGTCGTCCAGTCCGGAGTCGACGGGCTGACACGTTGGTGGGGCACGACCCCCCGGCGACGCCCTACCGTGGGGGCATCCCACCGCCGGGCGGGCGACCCGTCGTGCGCGTGCGACGGTCGGTTCGCCGGGCGCCCCCCTGCGGCGCAACGACGCGCCGCGTGCTTTCGAAGGACCTGACGTGAAGGTCGGAATCCCCCGCGAGGTCAAGAACCACGAGTATCGCGTCGCCATCACCCCGGCCGGCGTGTTCGAGCTCGTGCGCCACGGCC
>JANMMN010000316.1:0-5467 GCA_031373405.1 Actinomycetes bacterium | reverse complement strand
ACACCGAGCTTGCGGGCGGCGGCCAGCATCAGGTCGGCGTCGGTGTGGGTGCCGTTGCCGAGGTCGGCGTAGCGGAGCACGACGACGACCACCTCGGCGCCGCCGCTGCCGATGTAGCGGTACTGGACCACTCGGGTCGCGGCACTCCCGGCCCACTCGAGCGGCACGGCGATCAGCCCGAAGTCCGTGGTGACGAGGACGATCGGCGTCGGGGCGCCTGGGGTCACGGCGCGTGACACGTTGTTGACCTTGACTGTGAACTCGTCCGCCACGTCGAGCACCGAGGCGATGTCGAGTGAGGCACCCACCGGTGCCGTGAACACGACGTCGATGTACCTGTTCGCCCGGGTGAACGTCAGGGTTCCGGTCACGGTTGCCCTCGGAGCGCTGAGGGTGACCACCTTGGTCGAGTAGTTGATCGCCAGGACCGTAGTGCCGACCGTGATCCCCGTGCCCGACACGGTCATCCCGAGCGCGAGGCCGACCGGCAGCGTGGTGAACGTGATTGTGGCGCCCGAGCCGATGGCGGTATAGCTGCCGGCCGCCGCTGTGAGCGTGCCGTTGATGACACCGACGTCGACCGAGCCGCCGTTCGTCGCCGCGCCACCCAGGTTGCCCTCGGGCGAGGTGCCGACGGCGAGGGGGTCCGGCGCGTCGAGGACGTCGAAGGTGACCTCTTGACCGGTCGAGTTCTTGAAGCCCATCTTGAGCTTGCCGTAGAGCGAGAGGATCCGGACCTGGTCGGGGATGTCGGCGAGGAACAGGATCACGACGTTGCCCGTCGCGACCCTGGAGAGGTCGGCGTAGAGCTTGCCCGAGATCGAGATGTTGTTCGCCGCGAAGTTGAGCTTGCCGGAGATGAGGATCTTGCCGTCGGTGGAGATCTTGATGAGCACCTGGCCGTTGAACACGTTCTCCGAGGTGTACATCGAGTAGATCTTCGCCGACCCCGTGATGACCATCGGCGAGGTGAACGCGGCCAGGAAGCCGCTCGGGATCACCGAGTTGGAGATGGCCTTGGCCTGGGTCGCGACCTGGCGCTGCAGCGAGAGCATCCACTCATCGGCCGTGACCTGGCTCGGCAGGCCGAACTCCGAGCTCCGCAGCGCGAACGGGTCCTCGATCGAGGGCAGTGTCTTGAAGAACTCCACGCCCGCGGAGAAGTCGTTGATCGTGAGGCCGGAGTTGGGCTCGAGCAGGATCCCGCCGGGGAGGTTGACGTTGATGAAGACCTGCAGCGGACCGAGCTCGGAGAGGCCGAGCCGGATGGTGAATCCGGCAAGACCCGCGATCTTGAAGCCGCCTTGGAGGCCGAGGTAAAACACCCGCTGGCGCACAGCAGTCGTCGTGTCGAACGTGCCGATGATGTTGAAGCCCTCATCAAGGCGCAGGATGCCGCCGATCAGGCCGCCGTCGAACTCGCCACCGAAGATCTTGCCCTTGACGGTGACCCCGAGGGAGTCGATGCCGATGATCGGGAACTTGCCCTCGGCCAGCAGCGCCGGGGCGATCTTCAGCCCCCGGACCGAGCCGCTGAACTCCAGCCCGGATAGGCCCTTGATGCCGGTGACGCTGGCGGAGAGCACCAGGACGAAGTTGCCCGGGTCGGTCTCGATGTTGTCCCAGGTGATGCCGATCTCGTCGATGCGGACCGGGAGGAACGACGGCATCTTGAACGAGTCACCGGTCGCGGACCCCACGGAGAGGAAGACCCCGAAGCCCGGTCGGGTCTTGAACGTGCCGTCGCCGAGGAAGGCGAAGTTGCGTGCCTCTCCGCCGAGGTCGAGCGGGCCGATGCTGACCCTGGCCCGGATCGACTGGAACGAGATCAGCTCGCGGGTCGACCCGATCGCCCCGGTGTCGAGGCGGATGTCACGGGCGTCGAGCGTCACGAACGAGCCGAGACGGATCTGCAGCGTGTCGACCGTGAGCTGGAAGGCGTCGACCCTGCCCTCGGTGAACGTCAGCGCGATCCTGATCGCCTCGTCGTCCGGGGTGCCGTCGGGCCTGCGGTCGTCGGCTGTCGTGCGGTCGGACAGCGTGGCGCCGAACGGCTTGCCCGGGAACAGCCGCGCGCCGCCGGAGGCGATGTATATGACGCCGGTGAACCTGAACGGGTTGGAGCCGTCGGTGGTCACGTTGAGGCCGGAGACACCGATCCGCAGGTCGTCGAACTCGAGGATCCCGCCGAAGCGGATCGGCGTGGTCGAAGGAACGGCCGCACCGGTCGCCGGGTCGATCTTCGTGAGCGGAGCGGTGCCGGCCGGCGGCACTCCCCCGACCCGGAGCTCGGCGGTGCCGAGGCTGAAGCCGTTGGAGCGCACGATGAGCCCGGGGACGATCCCGTCGGTCAGCGGGGCGCCGTTCGCCACGACCATGTTGGTCTTCGTCGTCGGGTTGTACGGGCTGATGCTGCCGGTGACGCCGAATCTCGGGAAGGTGATCTTGGCGTTGTTGATCCGCAGCAGCTCCTGGTCGGCCGCACCCTTCGGGTCGTAGCTCACGACGATTCCATCGGCCGTGAGCGTCGCGACGTCCGGGATCACCGCTTCGAGCGAGGAGACCCGCAGGCTCCACTTGCCCGTGGGAGCGACCCGGAAGTTGCCGCTGAGCAGGCCGAGGACGTCGACGGCGAGGTCGAACGTGCCGATCACGCCGATGAGGTCGACCGTGACGCCCTTGCTCTGCGTCGCGGTGGCACCCGGAGTGGTCGGCGACCCGCCGAAGGCGAGGCTGGCGCGGTCGACACCGATGGCGATGGTGAGCACGACCATGCTGTCGGCGAAGCCGAAGTCGGCCAGGCCGACGCTCGGGCCTTGCAGCTCGAGCGGCCCGAGCTTGATCGGTCCACCCTCGGTGGCCGCACCCGGCGCCGAGGGGTCGATCTTGAACGACTGGCTCAGCCCGTTGACGTTGTAGTTGAACAGCGCCGGCCCTGACGGGTCGAGGCTCGTGCGGAACGCCTGGCTCTGGAAGGTCAGGGTGACCGTGCCGGGCCGGAAGACGCCGAGCTGGTTGGCAGTGTTGCCGTCGCGGAAGAAGTAGCGGTAGGTGACCGACGTCGCGTCGTCGGCGCGACCGTTGATGAGCAGCGGGGTGCCGATGAGCACGGGACGGCCGTTGACCAGCGGAAGGTCGAGGGTGAGGCCGTCGCCGGTGAGGGTGAAGGGCGCGACGCTGGTCTGGAGGCCGGCCTTGTAGATCGGCGAGTCGTCGTAGCTGGTGTAGGTGACGTCGAGGTAGCGCTGCGCGTTGATCGTCGCCACCGGCACGACTCCGCCGTTCGGCGGGCTGGCCAGCGTCGCCATCGGCGCAGGCTTGTCGTTGGCGGGGTTGTTGACGACGAAGCACTGCTCGTCCTCGGCGGTGTTGCTGTTGCCGCCCTCGTCGGAGAACGAGCTCCCGACGAACCGCACGACCACGACTGCCTGGGACGGGATGGTCCCGCTGAAGGTGTAGCGCCACGTGCCCGGCTTGGTGAGATTCTCCGTGGGAGTGCCCGCGACGTCGACCTCGGTGCCGTTGACGAACATCTGGATCTCGTCGTCGGAGTCGACGATCGTCGTTCGGCGGATCCCGAGCCGGTTCACGTCGTTGAACTTGACCTCGATCCACTGCGTGACCGCGCTGCTGCCCACGGTGGCGTTGCGTACTGGAGAGGCCAGGTCGGCTGTCGGGAAGAAGATCGGCACGTCCGGGTTGGCGACCGGCGTTGCGGCGCCCGTCGGGAAGATGAGGAAGTCGTCGACCCGGAACCCACGCAGCCGGAAGCCGGTGCTCGGGGCGATGGTGAAGGCTCCCGACCCGGCCAGTCGCGCCACGGTGGTGCCGCTGACGGACACCTCGACGAACGCCTTATTGAGCGCGATGTCGAGCGTGCCGTCGGGCGCGCGGGTGAGCAGCAGGTTGCCACCGAGCTGGAACACCCCGGCGACCGAGATGGTGATCGCGGTGCCGACGAAGGAGAACGAGTTCTTCGTGACGAGCTTGGCCAGGACCGGCGGTCCGCCCACCGTGGGGATGTCGGGGAGCAGGACGTCCGTGCCTCCGGTGTTGACCTCGAACGCCACCCGGCCCTGCACGACGAGCCCGTCGAGGCCGACCAGCGCGAAAGTGCCCGCCGCCCGGAGCGCGTAGACCCCGGGACCGGTGCCGCGCCGGAACTCGATCGAGGCGTTGCGGATGAGCACGCCGATGGCGTCCGGGCTGGTGGAGGGACCGCGCCCCACGAAGATCTCGAGCCCGTCACCGCTGAATTCGCTGCCGCTGATGGAGAAGTTGCCGCGGATCTCGAGGATGCCGCCGAAGTCGATGGCGACATCCCGCAGGACGATCTTGAACTGATCGGCCGGAGGTCCGTCGATGTCGAGCACGATCGAGGAGTCACCGACCTCGATCGTCTGCAGCACGCGCGCGCCCGTGGTGTTGAACGTGACTCCTGCGGTGGCGCCGACGGCGAAGCTGCCACCTGGGTCGCCGATGGAGACCCGCGCGGTGAACAGACCGGCGACGCCTCCGGTCGACGTGGTGACGGCAGCAACAACGCCCACCGGCGGCGCCGGGGGGACTGCCGGGACGGTCTCCGACAGCGGGGCGAACAGGACCAGCACGCCGGTCACGTCGGCCAAGGTGGGCTTGCCCGCGGTGGGAGTCCCAGCGACGGGCAGGATGTTGCCATTCGCGATGGCGATGCGGGTCACCCGCTTGCCCAGCGGGCCGAACCGGTCGATCGCGAGGTCGGCCGTGAACGTGACGCCGGCAACGGTGATGGCGACGTCGTCGGCGGCGATCCGCAGGTAGGGACCCTTCGGAAGATCGAGGACGAGCTCGGTCACCCCGATCACCAGGGTCTGCTTGACGGCGACCGCCAGGTTGTTGATCTCTACCGACACGCGGGCCGAGAGGTCGACGTTGATCCTCGCCGCGAGTGCCGGGGTGAGCGAGAAGGCGCCGCTGAACCTGCCTGCCAGCCCGGCCGAGGTCAGCAGGATGAAGCCCTGACCGCCCTGCAGAGCCAGGCCCTCGTCGTCGATCGTGGTGTCGGTCAGCGGAGGCCCGTCGAGGACTCCGTCGGCACCCGGGTCGCCGAGGAAGAGCGAGACTTGGCTGAAGCCGACCTTGACGACCCTGGTCCCATCCTTCGCCGTGGTCTGCTCGAACAGCACCATGGCCTTGAGCTGCTGCCCCATCACGGTGAGCGTGACCGGGGAGCCGACACCAACCTGGATCCGCATGAACGGAGCGACGGTCCCGGGGCCGGTCTTGGTGCTCAGCTGCAGCTTCACGGCTGCATCGGTCAGCGAGAAGGAGCTGGACAGCGAGGGGTTGAGCTCGAGCGACCCGAGGATGTCCGCCTGCATGCCGTTGGGCGCGAGCACGATGCTGCCGTCGACGGTCAGGGTGACGAAGGTCGTCGTGCCGTTGCCGAGCCGCAGCTTCACGTTCGTGAGCACGAGGCTGAGCGTGC
>JANMMN010000158.1:0-5908 GCA_031373405.1 Actinomycetes bacterium | reverse complement strand
GCTTCTTCGGCTGCGACGCGTTCGGCGTCGACCTGCTCGGCTTCGACGCGTGCCGCTTCCTCAGCTGCGACGCGCTCTGCTTCGACGCGTGCGGATTCGATCTGCTCTGCTTCGAGGCGTGCGGCTTCTTCGGCTGCGACGCGTTCGGCGTCGACCCGCTCGGCTTCGACGCGTGCCGCTTCCTCAGCGGCAACGCGCTCTGCTTCGACGCGTACCGCTTCCTCAGCAGCAACGCGCTCGGCTTCGATCTGCTCCGCTTCGAGACGTGCTGCTTCCTCGACCGCGAGTCGCTCGGCCCCGAGCAGTGCGGCTTCTTCGGCCTCCACGCGGGAGGCCTCGACGGCAGCGGCACGAGCTGATTCCTCGCGTGCGGCGGCCTCGCGGGCCGCGTCGTTCTTCGCCTGACGCTCGGTGTCGAGGGACACCACGTCGGCGAGGGGCTGCTCAGCCGGCGTACTCGCGCTGAAGGGTGAGCGGCGCGGCGCGGGCACGGCGGTGCCGGGCTCCGGCGGTGGGGCGTCATACGCTGCCGCGGCCCGCAGGCCCATGTCCGTGAGGGCCGCGGTGACCTTCGCGACCGATGCCGCGAGGTCGTCGCCGCTCAGGTCGTCCGTGGCCCACTCCTCGACGAGGTCGTCCTCGGCGTCGAGACCGTCGATGTCGACCAGGCCGGCGTCGACCAGGCCGACCACGACCATGCCGGCCTCGAAGACGGTGAAGCCGCAGTCGTCGGCGAGGTCAGCGATCGTGCGGATGCCGTCGACCTTGCACAGCAACGCCCAGTCGTAGGGCCCGAGCACCACGTCACTGGCGGCTGCCGTGGCGGTGGAGAGCACCGGGACGGAGTCCGCGCCGCCGATAAAGGGGACAATCTCGGCCCAGCGGGCATCACGCTCGCGCGCGAGCGCGAGCAGGTCGGTGACCTCGATGGGAGGCGCGACGTCCTGGCGCGTCCGCTTGCCGTTGCGGAACTTCTTCTCCACGACGTCCCACTCGAGCAGGTCCGCGACCTGGTCGCGCAGCTGCTCGGAGACGAAGGACTCCACCACGTCGCGGTCGACGAAGCTCAGGTGCACGAGCAGCTCGCCGAGGCGCCAGCCCTGCAGCTCGGTGCGCTGGACCTCGAGGGCTTCGGCCAGGGCTTCAGGGGTCAGGGCACCTGAGGACATCAGCCGGACGCCGAGAAGCGGGCGCCGACCGGGGACCGAGACCGCGTAGACGAGTCCGTCCCGGAACCAGACCGAGGACTGCTCGCCCTCGGGCTCGGTCAGCGTCAAGCACCCGGTCGCCTCCTGCGAGGCAAGCTCGAGCAGGAGACTGTCCACGCGGGTCGGGAAGCCGCCGTCGGGCACGCCTGACCTCCTCGTGGTTGCCCGCGCCTTCACCAGGCGCTGATTCACCCATCGGACGGAACGAGCCCGGTGTTGAGTCCCGTCACCCGTGTTTCGCAACGGACGTGCCACGATGGGCGCCGTGGCCACCCCGACCTTGATCACCGTCGCCCCCACCGGGGCGGAGACGGCCAAGTCCGACGCGCCCGGGCTGCCGGTCACGCTCGACGAGCTCGTGAGCACGGCCAAGGCCTGCGAGGCAGCCGGCGCAGGCCTGATCCACATCCACGTCCGCGACCAGGATGCGCGCCCCACGCTCGACGTCGGCCGGCTCACCGAGACCGTGGCGGCCGTGCGGGGCGGCACCGACCTCGTCGTCCAGCTCTCCACCGGGGGCGCGGTCACGGACCCGTACGACGCCCGCCTTGCCGTTCTGGAAGCCGACCCGGACTCGTGCTCGTTGACCTGCGGCTCGGTCAACTTCGGGTCTGACGTGTTCATGAACCCCTGGGACTTCATGGTCGAGCTCTACCGGGCGACCCAGCAGCGCGAGATCGTGCCGGAGTTCGAGCTCTTCGACCTCGGCCACGTCGTGGCCCTGCACCGCCTCCTCGACAAGGAGGGCCCGCCGTACGGGGGCAAGGTCCACTGCGACCTGGTCCTGGGCGTTCCCGGCGGAGCTCCGGGCACGACGGCGGCCCTGGTCTCCCTCGTCAGCCACCTGCCCGCAGGGGCGTCCTGGTCGGCCACCGGGGTGGGCCGCTCCACCCTCCCCGTCGCGCTCGCCGCCCTCTCGGCCGGCGGGCACCTCCGGGTGGGGATGGAAGACACGCTGACCTTCGCCCCGGGCCGTCCGGTGAGGGACAACGCCGAGCTGGTGGAGCGGGCCGCTACCCTCGCCACGCTGGCCCTTCGTCCTGCGATGAGCACGGACGAGGCTCGGGCCCTGCTCAACGTCACAGACCGTAGGAACGGAGTGGGTGCATGACCAGACCGATGCCCGGGGGTCGCCGTCGAGTCGACCTCGTGCTCGCCCCCGAGTTCCTCGCCGACCTCGGCGAGCTCTCGCTCAGCGACCTGCGCGCCCGCCGGCACGAGGCCGAGCAGGAAGAGGTCGACCTCTCGTTCCTGCGGCGCATGCTGCACGGCCGGATCGACATCGTGACCGCAGAGCTCGGGCGCCGCGAGCCTGACTCGACCGCGGGCGCAGTGGTCGACGACCTGAGCGCGATCCTCGCCGACGACGAGCGCAGCACGTTCGGACTCGGCCGCCACGTCACGCTCGAGCCGTCGCGCGTCGACGAGCAGCGTCGAGCCGAGGAGCAGGCCGCGGCGGATGCCATCACGGCCGACGTCGAGGGCCGCACCGACGAGGAGCTGCGCGCTGCGCTGATCCGGTTGCGTGCCCACGAGGCCGAGATCTCCGACGTACGCCGGTCGGTCCAGAAGATCATGGACGCACTCTCGGCGGAGCTCACCGCGCGCTACCGCAACGGCAGCGCCTCGGTCGACGAGCTGCTCGCCACCGACACCGGTGCCTGAGCCCCGACCCCAACCCCGCTCGGTGGTGCTCGCCGAGGTCGTCCGCAGTGGCTTTGTCGAGGGCCGGCACCGCGGCTCGCTCGTGGTCCTCGACACCGACGGCTCGGTGACCCTCGCGCGCGGCGACGTCACCTCGCCGATCTTCCCCCGCTCGTCGAACAAGCTCATGCAGGCCACCGGCATGGTGGAGCTCGGCTTCGGCGGTCGCGACGAGCTGCTCGCGCTCGCGGCGGCGTCGCACTGGGGGGAGCCGCACCATCTCGAGGGCGTCTACCGGATCCTGGCCTCTGCCGGTCTCGACGAGTCCGCCCTGCGTACGCCGGATGACTGGCCGCTCTCGGAGCGGGAGAAGCTCGCACTCGCCGCGGCCGGGGGAGTGCCGGCCCCCGTGCTGATGAACTGTTCCGGCAAGCACGCCGCGATGCTGGTCACCTGCGTCGTGCAGGGGTGGCCGCTCGACGACTACCGCACCGCCGACCACCCGCTGCAGCAGCACCTTGCCGTCACCCTCGAGCGGATGGCAGGGGAGCGGATCGCCGCCACGGGTGTCGACGGCTGCGGGGCTCCCGTGTCGGCCATCTCGCTCACCGGGCTCGCCCGTGCGTTCGCTGCCGCAGTCCTGGCCGACCCGGCGACCCCGGAGCGCCAGGTGGCCGACGCGATGCGGGCGCACCCGGAGTACGTCGGCGGGCACGGGCACGACGTCACGGCGTTGATGGCCGGGGTCCCGGGGTTGCTGGTGAAGGACGGTGCCGAGGGTGTCTATGCCGCGGCGCTCGCGGACGGCCGAGCCGTTGCCCTCAAGGTCGACGACGGAGCGAGCCGTCCACGACCGCTCGTCCTGGCGGCCGTGCTGCGCCAACTCGGCATCGAGGCCGCGGTGCTCGAGGAGCTCGGAGTGGCGCCGCTGCTCGGCGGTGGCGTGCCGGTCGGCGAGATCCGGGTGCCCGCGGCCCTTCTGCACTGAGCCGCTTGCCCTCGCCCATCAGCCTTCAGCTCGGCGAGGCTGGTTCAGCAGCAGCGGGCGGCGGGAGGAGCCGTACCCGCGAACGGCTCCGCGGGACCGTCGGACGCGTGCTCCGAGCAACAGGCGGACGCCTCGGTGGGGTCGCCGAAGAACTGCGGGCTGTCGGCCAGGACGGTGTAGAACTCCCAGCGCTCGCCGTCGGGCGATCCCTCGACCCAGAACTTCTCCTGCTTCGCGTAGCAGCAGGTGGTGCCGCGCTCGTCGACCGAGGCGAGACCCGTCTCGGCCAGCCGGGTCTGCGCGGCGTCGACCTCGTCGACCGTCGGCAGCTCGACGCCGAGGTGGTTGAGCGTGCCGCCCTGACCGGGGTTCTCGAGCAGGACGAGCTTGAGGGGCGGGCTGGGGATCGCGAAGTTGGCGTAGCCCGGTCGGCGCTTGGCGGGCTCGGCGCCGAACAGCCGGCGGTAGAACTCGACAGCGGTGTCGAGGTCGTCGACGTTGAGGGCGAGCTGGATCCGGGCGGGGTGCGGGTCGGTCATGGCGGCCTCCTCGGTGCCTTGATATCGACACTCATCGATATCGACTGAGATCGATATTGCGCGTGTCATCGAGATCTGTCAATATCGACGCATGTCGAAGTCTGTGACTGCCTCGGTGGGTGTGCGCGAGCTCGAGGTCCTCGACCTCGCCGACTGCTGTGCACCGTTACGACGCGAGTCCCTCGACGCCGAGCATGCCTCGACCCTGGCCTCGGCGTTCAAGGCCCTGGCCGACCCGGTGCGCCTGCAGCTGCTCAACCTGATCGCCACCGCCGACGGGGGGGAGACCTGCGCCTGCGACCTCGTGGAGCCGGTCGGCAAGAGCCAGCCGACCGTGAGCCACCACCTCAAGGTGCTGCGCGAGGCCGGTCTCGTTCAGTCCGAGAAGCGCGGCACCTGGGTCTGGTACGCAGTCGTCCCCGAGCAGCTCGACGAGCTCCGCCGAGTCCTGTCCCGGTAATCCACCCACCCGCCAAGAGCCCGTCGAATGTGCCGTGGGCTTCCGTCGAGGAACCCCACGGCACATTCAACGCAACGAACACCTGCCGTTGGAGAGTGACTGTTGTGAGTGCGAAGCCTTCCGTCCTGTTCGTGTGCGTCCACAATGCGGGGCGGTCGCAGATGGCTGCGGCGTACCTCACTCACCTCGCGGGCGACCGGGTCGAGGTGCGTTCTGCGGGGTCGGCCCCTGCGGAGAGCGTCAACCCGGCAGTGGTGGCAGCCCTCGCCGAGGAGGGCATCGACATCTCGCGCGAGACGCCGAAGGTCCTCACCGTCGACGCGGTCAGGGAGTCCGATGTCGTGATCACCATGGGCTGCGGCGACGTCTGCCCGATCTTCCCCGGTAAGCGCTACGAGGACTGGGTGCTGGAGGACCCGGCCGGCCAGGGGGTCGAGTCCGTGCGGCCCATCCGCGACGAGATCCGAGGCCGGATCGAGGCGCTCATCGCCGAGATCGCGCCCGCGTGACCCCGTCCACCCCCGTGGTGACGGCGCAGCGAGAGGCGCCGCTGATCTCGCGGCTGCTCGCCGAAGGCCTCGGCTCGGCGTTGCTGGTCGCCACGGTTGTGGGGTCGGGGATCGCTGCCCAGCGGCTCTCGCCGACCGACACCGGACTGGCCCTTCTCGAGAACGCGATCGCGACCGGTGCGGTGCTCTTCGTCCTCATCTCGGTGCTGGGCACCGTCTCCGGAGCCCACTTCAACCCGGTCGTCACCGGCGTCGAGGCCTGGCTCGGTGGGCTCTCGCGCCGTGACGTCGCGCCGTACGTGGTCGTCCAGGTCGTGGGCGCGTGTGGCGGCGCGATCCTGGCCAACCTCATGTTCGGGCTCTCGGCGGTGTCGGTGTCCGAGCACGTGCGCGAGGGCTCGGGCATCCTGCTGTCCGAGGTCGTGGCCACGTTCGGCCTCGTCCTGGTGATCCTCGGACTGGTGCGCGGTGGCCGTTCCGCGCTCGTCGCACCCGCGGTCGCGGCGTACATCACCGGGGCCTACTGGTTCACCGCCTCGACCTCGTTCGCCAACCCGGCC
>JANMMN010000277.1:0-12053 GCA_031373405.1 Actinomycetes bacterium | reverse complement strand
GCGATCGAGCGCCGCCCCGTGCCCAGGCCGTACTCCAGGGCGCTCATCGTGAAGGTGAGCGCCCTCGAGCGGTGCGAGATGAGCACGCCCTTGGGCTTCCCGGTCGTGCCGGAGGTGTAGGCGATGCAGAACGGGTCGTTCTCATCGATCGCCACGCGCGGGTCCACGGCGCGAGCAGTGCCGAGTGCGTCCTCGTACGACGGACCGAGCGATGCACCCCCGATCGAGAGGACGGTGCGCATCGCCGTGGCCACGCCGTCCGCGATCCCAGCCAGCGCGTCGTCGAGGACGAGTCCGCGAGCTCCGGAGTGGCCGACGACGTAGTCGACCTCGGGGGTGGTCATCCGCGGGTTGAGCGGCACCATGACGAGGCCGGCCTTGGCGATCCCGGCCGCGACCTCGCAGTACTCGAGCCGGTTGCCGAGCAGCACCGCGACCCGGTCGCCTCTCGTGTGGCCCGCTCCGAGCAGCGCGGCCGCGACACGTGAGCTGCGCTCGTCGAGCTCGCCATACGTCTGCCTGCGGTCGCCGTCGGTGACCGCAACCACGTCGGGCTGGGCCGCAGCGAAGCCACGGACGCCGTCGACGATGGACAGCGGTGCTCCGCCGTTATGGATCAAGGCCGTTGCTCCCTCGCCCGGGACGGCAGCACGACCGCTGCCGGAGACAGTGACGCCGCGCCCCCTCCGACGCGGCGTCGAGCGAAAGTGAAACACCGTTCCACCTGGTGTGCAAGCAGCTCGGCCACCTCGGGCGGGTCTGGACCGCCGCACCCGACGCGTCCCGAGTCCCGTCGGGGCCTCCTCCACTCCCCACCACCGGTGCCGCCGCCGGCGCCGAGACCCGTGCCCGTCCGGCGTCCTGACCTGTGGCCGGCTCGGGAGGCGGACCAGGACACGCCGCGAACTCGAGCGCGCCACCCGATCGGAGCAGCGTCGGCCGGTGCCGCACTCCACCTCCCTCCACCGCTGTGACCTGCGGCGATTCACGGGATCACGCGGGGGCGCGAGTGCTCAGGGGCGAAAGGGGGGTCTAGGTGGTTGACGGTGGAGTGAAGTGGAGTATGTTGGCGCGCAGCGGAGGGCAGAGCTGCCCGCGACGAGCTGATCGGGAGGTGGTGGGCGGTGTTCCTCGGGACCCACACTCCGCGCCTCGACGAGAAGAACCGGGTGATCCTGCCGGCGAAGTTCCGCGACGCCCTCGCCTCCGGCCTCGTGATCACCAAGGGCCAGGACCGCTGCCTCGTGGTCTGGACCCACGAGGGCTTCGGGGAGTACGCCGGTCGCCTGCGCAGCGGGTCGCAGACCAACGAGAAGGTCCGCGCCTACACCCGCGTGCTGTTCGCCAGCGCCCACGACGACACCCCGGACAAGCAGGGACGCATCACCGTGCCGCCGACGCTGCGCGAGTACGCGGGGCTCACCCGCGACTGCGTCGTGGTCGGCGCCGACACCCGGATCGAGATCTGGGACGCGGCCGCCTGGGAGTCCTACCTGTCCGGCACGGAGCAGAGCTTCGTCGACCTGGACGGCGAGGTGGTGCCCACGTCGTGACCGTCGTGGAACGAGGTCTCCGGTCCGTCACCGGCCTCCTGGCGCACCTTCCCCGGTGCCAGGGGGATCCCACACCGAGTGACGGACGGGGACCTGGTCCCACGAAGCGCACATCCCCCTGACCCCATCCCGCCCCACCAGCCCTGACCACACCCGGACGAGACCCCCACCGCGAACGCCCTCCGGGGCGAGGAGGACACGTCAGCATGGATCTCACGCTGCACCGCCGCGACGACCGTCGCGCACGCCGGCTCTCCCCGGTCGGACCCCTCGGTGTCCTCCTGGCGTCCTCGGCGTTGTCCGTGGCCTTCCTGGTCGCGGTCTCCGACCTCGTCGAGCGGTTGGGCTGAGCGACTCGTGACCGATCCGACGGGCACACCCGACGTGCCCGCCCCGCGGCGCAGCCCGAGCCATGTTCCGGTGCTGCTCGAGCGCTGTCTCGGCCTGCTCGCGCCCGCACTCGACCGCCCAGGAGCGACCGTCGTCGACGCCACGCTCGGACTCGGTGGTCACAGCGAGGCACTGCTGCGTCGCTTCCCTGACGTGCGCCTCGTGGGGGTCGACCGCGACGAGGACGCCCTCGAGCGCTCCGGTCGACGGCTCGCCCCGTACGCCGCACGCACGGTGCTCGTCCACGCGGTCTATGACGAGCTTCCCGAGGTGCTCGCCGAGGCAGGCTGCCCACGCATCGACGGCATCCTGTTCGACCTCGGCGTCTCCTCGATGCAGCTCGACGAGGCAGCTCGCGGCTTCGCCTACTCCCAGGACGCACCGCTCGACATGCGGATGGACCCGTCACGCGGCATGACGGCCGCCGACATCCTCAACACCTACGCCGCACGGGAGCTCACCCGGGTGCTCCGCGAGTACGGCGAAGAGAAGTTCGCCCGGCGCATCGCCGACGCGGTCGTGCGCGAGCGTGCGACGACGCCGTTCGACACGAGCGCCCGCCTGGTCGAGATCATCCGCGAGTCCATCCCCGCACCAGCCCGACGTACCGGCGGAAACCCAGCGAAGCGCACCTTCCAGGCACTGCGCATCGAGGTCAACGCCGAGCTCGAGGTGCTCGAGCGTGCGCTGCCTCCAGCCATCGACGCCCTCAGCGTCGGAGGTCGCATCGTCGTCCTGTCCTACCAGTCCCTCGAGGACCGGATCACCAAGCGTGCGTTGATGTCTCGGGCGACATCCCACGTGCCGGTCGATCTCCCGTTCCTGCCTGAAGGACACGAGCCCGAGCTGCGGATCGTCACCCGCGGATCGGAGAAGGCATCAGACCTGGAGATCGCGGAGAACCCGCGTGCGGCCTCGGTCCGGCTTCGTGCTGCCGAGCGGATGAGGGAGGCGGCGTGACCGCCACCGCCCGCGCCGGCAGCTCCCGTCCCGTCGGCCCGCGTCCCGCTGCGCACACCGTCCCGCGGCGTCGACCGGTGCTGCACGAGGTTCCCCTTCCGGCTCCGGCTGTCGCGGGCAACGGGATGTTCGCACTGATCGTCGTCGGGCTGCTGCTCGGTGGGATGGTCACGCTGCTCGTGCTCAACACGACCCTCGCTCAAGGCGCCTTCGAGATCGGCTCGCTCACCAAGATCCAGCGCGACCTCGCGGTCAACGAGCAACGGTTGCTGCAGAAAGTAGCTCGGGCCGAGTCGCCCGAGGCGCTCCAGGAACGTGCCGAGCGCCTCGGCATGGTTCCCGCCACCACTCCCGTCTTCCTCCGTCTCGCCGACCGCGCTGTGCTCGGCACGCCGACCCCGGCCGTGGGTGCTGCCAAGCCCGCGCCCGCGAAGCGGCCGGTGACCACTCCGCCGGCGACAACCACGAGTGCCGCCCGCGCGCAGGCGCCCGCCGCACCCGTGCTGACCTCGGCGGACGGCACGTCCGACGAGGCAGTGCCTGACGCGCCGACCGGCGGCGCCGATGCCGCGCAGTCCGACGCCGCTGCGCCCGAGCCCCCCACGGCCGACGGCGCCCAGCCGTGACTACCCTCGCGCCCCCTCCGCGCCGGCCGAGCACGAGGTCGCAGCCGGCGCGCGGTGGCGCACCGCGTCGGGAGGCGCCGAGCCCAGCCGTCAAGCGCTTCCGGGTCGGCGACCCCGACCGCCGGCTGCGCATCTGGCAGCTCGGGCTCCTCATCGCCCTGACCGTGGTGGCCGGTCGGGTGATCGACCTGCAGGCCGTCCAAGGCCCCGCTCTCGCGGCGTCGGCGACCAAGGACCGACTGCGCACGGTCGTGCTGCCCGCCACCCGCGGCGCGATCACCGACTCCACGGGCGTCCCGCTCGCGACCACGATCGCGGCGCGCAACGTCACGGTCGACCAGACCCTGGTGACGGACGCAGCCGGCGGGGCCCGCCTCCTGGCCGAGGTGCTCGGTGGCGATGCCCTGGCCTACGAGCAGCGCATGACGGGCACGCGCCGGTTCGTCTACCTGGCCAAGAACGTCACACCCGAGCTGTGGGCCAAGGTCGCCGAGCTCTCGCTCGCCGGCGTCTTCAGCGAGGCCACCACCTCACGGGTCTACCCGGCAGGCGAGGTCGCTGCCAACATCGTGGGCCATGTCCGCGCCGACGGACGCGGCGGCTCCGGCCTCGAGTACGGCTTCGACAAGGAGCTGTCCGGTACGCCGGGCACACAGGTCTACGAGAGCTCGGCGCGCGGCACCGAGATCCCCACCGTCGCGACGTCGGGGGAGGACCCGGTCGCGGGCATGGGCGTCCAGCTCACGATCGACCGCGACCTGCAGTGGGTCGCCCAGGACACCCTTGCCAAGCAGGTCACGGCGGCGAACGCCGACTACGGCCAGGTGGTCGTGATGGACCCGCGCACCGGTCGGATCCTCGCGCTGGCGACCGTGCCGACGTTCGACCCGAACCGTCCCGCCGAGGCTGCCGCCGCGGACGTGAGCAACCGTGCGGTCTCCGACGTCTTCGAGCCGGGGTCCACGAGCAAGGTGATGACGATGGCGGCTGTGATCGAGGAGCAGAAGGCCACGCCGCTGACCCAGCTGGTCATCCCGCCGACCCTGAAGCGACCCGCGAAGACGTGGCACGACCACGAACCGCACGGGACGCTCAAGCTGACCCTCAACGGGGTGCTCGCGAAGTCGAGCAACATCGGCACGATCATGGCCGCGGAGCGGATCGGCGGCGAGAAGCTCTACGACTACATCAGGAAGTTCGGCGTCGGCTCACCGACGGGGCTGCGATTCCCCGGCGAGAGCAAGGGCTACGTCCCGCCACCCGCAAAGTGGTCGGCGACCACGTTCGGCACCCTCGCCTTCGGACAGGGCCTGTCGCTCAACGCGGTGCAGGCCGCCTCGGTGTACGCGACGATCGCCAACGACGGTGTCCGAGTGACCCCGACCCTGGTCGCCGGGTACACGGCGCCTGACGGGACCTTCCAGGCGGCTGCGGAGCCGGACTCGACGCGGGTCGTCAGCGTATCCACCGCCCAGACGGTGCGGCAGATGCTCGAGTCGGTCGTCTCCGACGAGGGCACCGCACCGAAGGCGGCCATCCCCGGCTACCGGGTGGCGGGCAAGACAGGGACGGCGAACCGCATCGACGACTCGTGCGGGTGCTACCGCGGCTATACAGCCTCGTTCATCGGCATGGCCCCGGCCGACAACCCCACCCTCGTGGTTGCGGTCTTCCTCCAGAACCCGCGCAACGGGCACTTCGGTGGCGTCCTTGCCGGCCCCGTGTTCAAGCGGATCATGACCTTCGCGCTCGAGCACCAACGGGTGCCGCCCACAGGCACCGTGCGCCCGAGCATCCCGGTCACCTGGTGACCCCCCGATAAGGTCGATCCGTGTCCGCAGGGCCCCGCCCCACCACGCCACCCAGGTCGTTGACCGACCTCGCCTCGCACGTCGGGGCGAGCGTCGCGCCGGGACCCGTGGTGTCCGCGACCGCCGTGACAGGGGTGACCCACGACTCGCGGGCCGTGGTCCCCGGGGACCTCTACGCAGCGCTGCCCGGGTTCCGCACGCACGGTGCGGAGTTCGTGGTGCAGGCGGCATCGGCCGGTGCGGTCGCGGTGCTCACCGACGCCGAGGGCCTGGTCCGGTGTTCAGCGGCGGGTGTTCCTGTGCTCGTCTCCACCGACCCGCGTGGGGTGCTGGGTGCCGTTGCCTCGTTCGTCTACGGCGATCCCTCGCACGACCTCCTGGTCGTCGGCATCACCGGCACCAACGGCAAGACGACCACGAGCTACCTGGTCGACGCCGGGTTCCGTGCGGCCGGGCACGTCACGGGGGTGATCGGCACCGTGGGCACTCGCATCGGCGACGACGTCGTGGCGACGCTGCGCACCACCCCCGAAGCCACGGACGTGCACGCGCTGCTCGCGGTGATGCGCGAGAGCGGGGTCACCGCCGTCACCATGGAGGTGTCGAGCCACGCACTGCGGCTCGGTCGCGTCGACGGTGTCCGCTTCGATGTCGCCGGCTTCACCAACCTGAGCCCGGACCACCTCGACTTCCACGCCGACATGGACGACTACCTCGAGGCGAAGGCGGAGCTGTTCACAGCGCACCGCACCGGGCGCGCCGTCGTGTGCGTCGATGACGACTGGGGCGGGCGCATCCTCGACCAGGTCGCTCGGGAGGGGCTCGAGGTCACGACGTACGCCGTCGGCACGCGTGCCGAGTGGCGGGTCGAGGGCGTCGTCGCCGTGCCCGGGGGGTCCGTGATGCGCGGGCTCGGCCCGGGCGGCGTCGACGTCCCGCTCGAGGTCCGGCTGCCCGGCGAGTTCAACGTGGCCAACGCGCTGGGGGCGCTCGCGCTGCTCGTCTCCGCGGGAGTCGACCCGCTCGTGGCCGCCGACGGCATCGCGGCGTGCGACGGCGTGCCCGGGCGGATGGAGCGGGTGCCCGACCTCGACCTCGAGCGCGGGCTGCTCGCGTTCGTCGACTACGCGCACACCCCGGACGCCGTCGCCCGCGCGATAGCGGCGGCCCGGGGCGGCGCGCGCGGTGCCGTGACGGTCGTTCTCGGTGCGGGCGGTGATCGCGACCCGCACAAGCGGGTCGCGATGGGCGAGGCTGCTGTCCACGGCGCTGACCGGGTCATCGTCACCGACGACAACCCACGCTGGGAGGACCCGGCCACGATCCGTCGAGCGGTGCTGCTCGGTGCCCGCTCGGTCGAGGGTTCGGACGTCGTCGAGCTCGCCGACCGTCGGCGTGCGATCGAGTCGGCCGTCGAGATCTCGGGTCCAGGAGACGTCGTGCTCGTGCTCGGCAAGGGGCACGAGCAGGGCCAGGAGGTGGCGGGCACGGTCACGCCGTTCGACGACCGGGTGGTCCTGGCCGAGGCCCTGAGCCATGTCGATCCGGCCGCAGGTCCGGACGAGGGCATCGCATGATCGAGCTCACCCTGACTCAGGTCGCCGACGCCGTCCACGGGCGGCTGGGTGGCGGCGCCGACCCGACCACGTCGGTCACAGGGATCAGCACCGACTCGCGGGACGTCGCCCCCGGGGACTTGTTCGTGGCGGTCGTCGGCGAGCACCACGACGCGCACGACTTCGCCGCGACCGCGATGGCCGCTGGCGCTGCCGCCGTGCTCGCCGCACGCGAGGTCGACCTGCCGTGCGTGGTCGTCGCCGACGACGCCGTGCTGGGACTCGGCCGACTTGCGCGATCGGTGGTCGACCGGATGCCTGACCTGACCGTGGTCGCGATCACCGGCTCGTCGGGCAAGACGAGCACCAAGGACCTGATGGCTGCTGTGCTCGGCGCGCTCGGCCCGGTCGTCGCGCCCCAGGGGTCGTTCAACACCGAGGTCGGCGTACCCGTGACGGCACTCAGCATCGTGCCGTCGACACGGGTGCTCGTCTCCGAGATGGGTGCCCGGGACATCGGCCACATCCGCTATCTCTGCGGCATCACCCCGCCTCGCGTCGCGGTGGTGCTCAACGTCGGATCCGCGCACGTCGAGATCTTCGGCTCGCGCGAGAGCATCGCCACGGCCAAGGGTGAGCTGGTCGAGGCCGTCCCGTCCGCGGCCGCGGGTGGCGTCGCTGTCCTCAACGCCGACGACCCGATGGTGGCCTCGATGGCAACACGCACCTCAGGGAAGGTCATCACGTACGGCCGCTCGGACACGGCCGACGTGCGGGCGGTCGACGAGCGGCTCGACGACCAGGGGCGACCGAGCTTCACCCTGGTGAGCGAGCTCGCGAACGAGCCGGTCTCGCTGCGCCTGCACGGTGCGCACCACGTCTCCAACGCGCTGGCGGTCGCTGCTGTCGCGCTCGAGCTCGGAGTGGCCCCCGACGAGGTCGCGCGTCGGCTCTCGTCCGCCATCCCGACCAGCCGCTGGCGGATGGAGGTCACCACCACGTCGCAGGGGGTCACCGTCGTCAACGACGCCTACAACGCCAATCCCGAGTCGATGGTGGCGGCGCTCGACGCACTCGTCGCGATCGGTTGCGGCACCGGGGAGCGAACCGCGCGTCGCACCTGGGCGGTCCTGGGGGAGATGCGCGAGCTGGGGGAGCTCACCGAGGCGGCCCACGAGCAGGTCGGTCGCGAGGCCGCGCAGCGCGGCATCGACCGCCTCGTCGCAGTCGGTCGAGGTGCCCGCGGCGTGGCGACGGGCGCCCAGGCCGTCGGAGGTGGCACGGTCGTCTCGGTCGTGCCGGACATCGACGCGGCCGTCCTGCTGCTGCGCGGCGGGCTGTCACCGGGCGACGTCGTCCTGGTGAAGGCGTCGCGTGCGTCCGGGCTCGAGCGGGTGGCCCAGGCGCTGACGGAGGTGACCGGATGAGGCTCGTCCTCATCGCGGCGGGCCTCGGCCTGGTGGTCGCACTGCTCGGCACCCCGCTCCTGATCAGATTTCTTCGTCGACACGGCTACGCGCAAGCGATCCGGGTGTCGAGCGAGGGCGAGCTCTACCCCGAGCACGAAGGGAAGCGCGGCACGCCATCGATGGGCGGGCTCGCGATCCTCGCCGCACTGCTGATCGGCTACGCCGGCGCGCACCTGGTGGCGTGGCGCCTGCCCAGCATCTCGGGACTCCTCGCGATCTACCTCACCGTGGGCCTGGGTTGCGTCGGCATCGCCGACGACTACCTCAAGATCTTCAAGCAGCGCAGCACCGGCGTTCGGGCGCGGACCAAGCTCCTGGGCCAGGCGGCGGTCGCGTTGTCCTTCGCGTGGTTGTCGATCCAGTTCCCGGACGCCGACGGCCGCACTCCGGCCTCGCAGGCGGTGTCGCTGTTCCGCGACACCGGTCTCGTGCTGCCGACGGCGCTGTTCGTCCTGTGGATCTGGTTCCTCATCACCGCGACGACCAACGCGGTCAACCTCACCGACGGGCTCGACGGTCTGGCGGCGGGTGCGTCGGTGATGACCCTCGGCGCCTACACCCTGCTGTCGGTGTGGCAGTACGGGCAGAACTGCGCGTTCGGTGAGTTCGCCCGCTGCTACGACGTACGCGACCCGCTCGATCTCGCAGTATTCGCCGCCGCTACGGCTGGTGCATGCTTCGGCTTCCTGTGGTGGAACACCGCGCCGTCCAGCATCTTCATGGGCGACACCGGATCCCTGGCACTCGGCGGTGCCATCGCCGCCCTGGCGATCCTCTCGCGCACCGAGCTGTTGCTGCCGATGCTCGCCGGGCTCTTCCTCATCATCACGCTGTCCGTGATCGGCCAGGTCGGGAGCTTCAAGCTCACCGGGAGGCGGATCCTGCTCATGGCCCCGCTGCATCACCACTTCGAGATGCTCGGCTGGGCCGAGATCCAGATCGTCGTGCGGTTCTGGATCATCCAGGGTCTCCTCGTCGCGCTCGGACTCGGCGTGTTCTACGCGGAATGGGTTCGCCAGTGACCCGCGTCGACGTCTCGGGATTCTCCCGGGGGTCCGACTGGTCGCTCGTGCACGCGGTGGTCGCCGGCATCGGGGTCGCCGGGTTCGCGGCAGCGGACCACCTCGTGCACCTCGGCGCACGCGTCACCGTCATCGATGCTGCCGACAGCGCCCGCGTCCGTGAGCGCGCGGACGTCCTCGATGTGATCGGCGCGACGGTACGCCTCGGTGACGGAGACACGCTGCCCGACGGTGCCGACGTCCTCGTCGTCTCACCCGGCCTGCCGCCCACGGCACCGGTCATCCGTGCGGCACAGGGCCGCGACGTCCCCGTGTGGGGTGAGCTCGAGCTCGCCTGGCGGCTGAGAGGCCCGGACCCGGCACCCTGGCTGACCGTGACGGGCACCAACGGCAAGACGACGACGACACTGATGCTCGAGTCGATCCTGCGGGCAGCGGGCAAGCGCACAGCCGCCGTCGGCAACATCGGTTCCTCCCTGATCGACGCCGTGATGGACCCCGTCGGCTACGACGTTCTCGCGGTCGAGGTCGGCGCGCCGCAGCTGCCCTTCCTGCTCTCGGCCAGCCCGCTGGCCTCGGTGTGCCTCAACCTCGCGCCGGACCACGTCGACCTGTTCGGCTCGTTCGAGGCCTACCGGGACGCGAAGGCACGCATCTACCGCAACACCTCCGTGGCCGCGGTCTACAGCACCGCGGATCCGGCGACCGAGCGCATGGTCGAGGAGGCTGACGTCGTGGAGGGGTGCCGCGCGATCGGGGTCACGCTCGGCGTACCCGCCGTGTCGATGCTCGGTGTCGTCGACGACCTCCTGGTCGACCGTGCGTTCGTGGAGAACCGCGCCGATAGCGCGCTGGAGCTGGCGTCGGTTCATGACGTCCGGCCGTTCGCGCCGCACAACGTGGGCAACGCGCTCGCCGCCGCGGCACTCGCCCGGGCGTACGGCGTGAGCCCGGCAGCGGTGCGCGAGGGGTTGCGCTCCTTCGAGCCCGCGGGACACCGCATCACCGAGGTCGCGGAGATAGACGGAGTCCGCTGGATCGACGACTCGAAGGCGACGAACGGTCATGCTGCGCAGACCTCGTTGCTCGCCTACGAGTCCGTCGTGTGGATCGCCGGCGGGATGGCCAAGGGCCAGGAGTTCGACGAGCTCGTCCGACGCACGGGTGCGCGACTGCGTGGCGTCGTGCTGCTCGGAGTCGATCGCGCGCTGGTGCGCGGAGCTCTGGCGCGACACGCGCCACAGGTCCCGGTCGTGGACGTGTCTCGCACCGACACTGGAGCCATGGACGACGTCGTGGGTGCTGCGGCGGCGTTCGCCCGCCCTGGTGACACCGTCCTGCTCGCGCCCGGGTGCGCCTCGTGGGACATGTTCCGCGACTATGCGCACCGGGGCGACACCTTCGCGGACGCCGTACGCCGACTGAACGAGCGGTGACGCGACGGTGAGCCAGGAGACCGTTCGCCGCGTCGTGTCCTCGGGACGAGCTCGTTCCGAGCACCCGATGGCGACCTACCACGTGCTGCTCGGCGCGACCCTGCTGCTGCTCGTGCTGGGTGTCGCGATGGTGCTCTCGGCATCCACCGTGGAGAGCTACCGCGTCTTCGGCTCGGCCTACACGCTGTGGCTCCGTCAGCTGATGTTTGCTGTCGTCGGCCTCGTGGCGATGGTCGTGGCGTCGCGGATGCCGGTGTCGTTCTACCGTCGGATGGCCTACCCGACGCTCGTCTTCGCGATCACTGCGCTCGTCGCCGTGCTCGTGATCGGCCGCGACGTCAACGGCCAGCGCAACTGGATCGAGCTCGGAGGGCCGTTCCGCTTGCAGCCCAGCGAGTTCGCGAAGCTCGCCCTCGTGCTCTGGGGAAGCGACCTGCTGGCGCGCAAGCAGGGCATCCTCGACCAGTGGAAGCACCTGCTGGTGCCGCTGCTGCCCGTCGCCGTCGCCATCGTCGGGCTCGTGCTCTTCGAGGGCGACGTCGGCACCGCGCTCATCCTCGTGCCGATGGTGGGCGCGATGCTCTACGTCAACGGCGCACCGCTTCGGCTCTTCGTGGGCGGAGGTGCCGTCGTCCTGATCGCCATCGCCCTTCTCAGCTACGACAAGAGCTATCGCCTGGCGCGATTCCAGTCCTGGCTCAACCCGGAGGCATCGCCGCTGGGTGACGGCTGGCAGCTCTTGCGCGGCAAGAGCGCGCTCGGTGGTGGCGGATGGTTCGGTGTGGGTCTCGGTGCCAGCAGGGAGAAGTGGGACTGGCTCCCGGAGGCTCACACCGACTTCATCTACGCGGTCGTCGGTGAGGAGCTCGGGATCATCGGCTCGCTCCTCGTCCTGTCCCTCTTCGCTGCCGTCGGCTGGGCAGGTCTCCGGATCGCGCGCACCACCGGCGACCCGTTCGTGCGTACGGCGTCCGCCGCGGTCGTCGCCTGGCTGTCCACCCAGGCACTGCTCAACATCGGCGCCGTGCTTCAGCTCATCCCCATCACGGGTGTGCCCCTCCCGCTGGTCTCCTACGGCGGCTCCTCCCTGATCCCGACGCTCGTCGCGTTGTGCATGCTCATGTCCTTAGCGAGAGCCGAGGCGGGCCGGCCCGCCGCCACGCTGTCCCACCCGGCTCGGTGAACCGCGTGCACGTCGTCCTCGCCGGAGGAGGATCGGCCGGACACACC
>JANMMN010000275.1:0-1714 GCA_031373405.1 Actinomycetes bacterium | reverse complement strand
GTGAAGTCGTGCGGGAGGTCGCACACGACGCTCGTGCCGGCGGCCGAGGGGCGCGTGGCCGCGACGACGACCAGCCGGTTCTCCCCGGAGCGCTCGACCAGCCCGGTCGTGGTCTCCCAGGCCTCGAGGACGGTGAACGGGAGCGCCACCACATCGGCGTCGGCGAGAGCCGCGAGCCGGAACGTCTCGGGGTAGATCGCATCGTCGCCGACCACGAGGGCGAGGCGTCCGAACGGGGTCACGTGCACCGCTTGGGTGTCTCCGAGCGCTCCGACCCAGTGCGCGTGCCGCTCGACCCGGTGCAGCTGCGGCTGGCGGGCGAGCACACCCTCGGAACCGACGAGCACCGCGTCGTGACTCACCGCGTCGCCGAGCTCGCCGGGCAGCGAGGTGACCACGAGCGCGTCGGTGCCGTGCAGTGCGTCCGCGAGCGAGGCGACCGCGACGTGCGCGCGGTGTGCGGCGTCCGACCTCGAGAGGGACGTCGGGATCACGCCGCCGTCGAAGCAGTAGAGCTCCGGGAGCACGACGAGCGCCGCGCCGGACGCGACGGCCTCACGCACCCGCAGCGCAGCGTCGTCGATGGCCTCCGCCCCGTCGTGCGCGAGCTGGAGCACGACAACGGCGACCTGCTCGGCTCCCGCGGGCGCGACGCGGCCGCGGGGCTCGGCGCCGAGCGGGCCGTAGATCTCCGGGCGCCGTGCGGACATCACGTCGGTGCCGTCCGGGCGACGCTTGTCGTCCGCGCGAGCGACGTCGATGTCGGCGATGACGAGGGCGTCGACGTCGCGTGGAGCCATCGCGACCACCGTGCCGTCGGGTGCGACGACCTGGCTCTCGCCCGCGCCGTACAACCGCTCGGCCGGGACACCGACGGCGGCGCTCACCTGCTCGATCGCGCCGGGCGGGACGAGCGCCCCGACCTTGTTGGCAGCGATGATCCACACGCGGTTCTCCGGTGCGCGCACCGGGATGTGCAGTGAGGCCTCGTCGAGCGCGAAGGAGTTGAGGCTGTTGAGCAGCACCTGCGCGCCGCGCACGGCGAGGCCGCGCGGCGTCTCGTTGATGACACCGTCCATGCACGAGTACATGCCGAAGCGGGCGACCGGAGTCGTCACGACCGGGCCGTTGCCGATCGCGTCGTCGAGGTGCAACCGCTCGGACCCCATCAGGACCTGCTTGTCGCTCGTCGCGACCAGCTCTCCCTGCGGCGAGAAGAGCAGGTTCGTGCCCGTCGTGCGTCCGTCCTCCTGCGCCACGACAGCGTTGGCCATCAGCCAGATGCCGTGCTGCGCAGCGGAATCAGCCAGTGCCTTGGCATAGGGGCCATCGAGGCGCACGGCCATGGCTCGCGCGTGCGCGCGGTCGGCGTACCACGACACGTGGTTGCCGAACTCCGGCAGGACGACGACCTGAGCGCCCTCGGCCGCAGCGGCGTCGATGAAGCGCAGGGCAGTCGCGAGGTTGGCGTCGACGTCGGTGCCGACGCCGTACTGCGCCGCGGCGACACGGAGGTGACCCTCGGCGGGACGCAGACCGTCCACGGAGCGGACGACGGTGATGCTCATGGCAGGTGCCCCTAGGAGATGGAGGTCAGACGGACGTGCCGGTCGGGAACCCGCCGGCCTTGCTCACGAGTGCGGGGGTGGGACGGCCGAGCTGCTCGCCGAGCCACTCGGACGCGGCGATCAGCGCGTCAAGGTCGACGCCGGTG
>JANMMN010000256.1:0-5895 GCA_031373405.1 Actinomycetes bacterium | reverse complement strand
CGACGACATCGACCTGATCCTGCAGGCCGGCACCAACCTCCCGTTCGCACCGCTGGCCGCCAAGCTCGAGCTCGAGCTGGGCAAGCCGGTGCTCGCCATCAACACGATCACCCTCTGGCACGCGCTTCGCACCAACGGCATCCCGGACCGGATGCCCGGTTTCGGCTCGCTGGCCGAGGAGTTCTGACCCGGCCGTCGGTCGGTCCGAGCCGGACCGGCAGGATTGACCCATGCGTCTGACCTTGCGTGCCGACGGCACGGCCGACATCGGCCTCGTCTGGGCGCGCTACTCCACCCCGGAGCTGTGGCCCACCTGGGCGCCGCAGATCCGCCGGGTGGAGTGCTCCGCTCAACGCCTCGCCGTCGGGGTGACCGGCACCGTGTACGGCGTCATCCCCAACATCGGCGCGCGTTTCGAGGTGATGGAGTTCTCCGACGAGGAGCACCGCTGGATCTGGGACATCGTGGCCGGTCCGGTGCGGATGCGCATCGACCACCGCAGCGAGTCGCGGATCGGCGGCGGCACCAGCACGGCGCTCGTCGTCGACGGTCCCGCCGCGTCCGTGCTCGTCTATGCTCCGGTCGCGCGGATCTCACTGGAATCACTGGTCAGGCGACCGAAGTCCTGATCCGTGCTCGTCACGACGAGCCCTGAGCCCAGGTCAGCGGCGGATCGGGCGCAGCGTCCAGAGCACCGTCATCACGCCGGTGACGAGCAGCTCGTCGCCCGCACCCGTGGTGAGCTCCACCTCGACGGTGAACTCCGGGCGCTCCCCTCCGGCGAGAGTCGCCAGCACCTCCGGTACGACGACGTCGGTGGTCGCGGTCGCGGTCACCGGACCCATGGCGACCTTGGTGCAGCGGATCGTCGCCTCGACCATGAGCGGGGTGACCTCACCGAGCAGGTCGCCGAAGTTGGCGAGCACGAGTGCACCCGAGGCGGACTCGGCCAGGGTGAACATCGCGCCGACGTGCGGGCCGCCGATGTGGTTGCGGTACGCCGCGGAGTCGGGCAGTCGTAGCACCGCGCGGTCGTGCGCGAGGTCGACGAACTCGAGGTCGAGAGTCGCGACCATGGGGACAGTTGCCGGGAGTCCGACGCGCACGGCGTCGAGGTCGAGTGCCATGTCTGTGGACCTTACGGCGTACCGTCTGGCGCATGTCCGCCGACCTGCCCACCGTGGCTGTCTTCGACGTCGACGGTGTGCTCGCCGACGTACGCCACCGGCTGCACCACGTGGAGCGATCGCCCAAGGACTGGCCGGCCTTCTTCGCCGCCATGGACGACGACGCGCCGCTCGAGGTAGGTATCGCGCTCGCCCTCGACCAGTCCGGCGCCGGTCACAAGATCGTCTACCTGACCGGACGCAACGAGTCCTACCGGGCGCTCACCGTGGCGTGGCTGTCACGACACGGCCTGCCCGAGGGGCGGTTGGTGATGCGGCGGGACTCCGATCGACGGCCGGCGCGGTTGTTCAAGCCCGATGCGCTACGTCGCATCGGGAGTGCCGCTCGGGTCGTCGCGGTGGTCGACGACGACGAGGCAGTGGTCGCTGTGCTTCGCCGCGACGGCTGGCCCGTGCTGCACGCCACCTGGATGACCCAGGACGCATCGCCGGCCGAGCAGCAGTCCCTCTTCGACGCGCAAGAGGTCGACGGCCGCTCGTGAACCGCCCCATCGACGAGTCGGCGCTGGCCTACTCCTGGAACGCCACCGGGGACGGGCCGCTGCAGACCGTGTGGCTGATGTGCGGCCGTCCGTCCGGCGGTCTCGGTCCCGACTCCCACGCGAACCGCGCAGTGTCCGGCATCAGTGCGGTCATGGCGAGACTGATCTACGCGTCGACTATGTCGCTCGACATTTGCACCGAGAACGAGCGCGGGGCGGTCGACTGGGCTCCCCGGGACGACGACGTGACCAAGAGGAAGATCATCGACGCGGTCTTCCGCCAACTCCGAGACGACGCCCGACCCCACACATGAGTGGGTCCGGGAGGGCAACCAGGGCACGTCTCTGACTCCAGCGCGACCGGCACTTCACCCTGACAGCCGGCTCTTCGGATAAGCCACTCCCGGACTCGCGAACGAAACTACGCCTCCAGGCACAGCCATGCCAAGAGGTGATCTCGGCATGCCCGAAACGGCCTTTGACAAGCGAGAGTCTTGGATCTCGCTCGGCCTCTCAAGTCCTCACAAGTCCTCACAAGTCCGCGCTACGTGGCGTCGGTCCGCGGGGCTAGGTCATGAACAGATGGAGATGGCTGGTGCGCGGAAGTACACCCTGCGGATCGGTGTCACGACTCCCGCGCGAAACCGGGCAATATCCGGCATTCTGACTCGCGTCTAGATCTCCTCTTCCTCCCTGGGAACAGGGCAGTTGTGGTGAGATCCCGGGGTCCGAGCAAGGGTGCCTGCGCATGGATGACGGCTTGATGCCCACAACCCGCTGGGCTCGCACGCGCGACGGCGTCGACATTGCCTACCAGGACTTCGGTAGAGGCCCGCAGACCCTGGTGGTGGTACACGGCTGGGTCTCACACCTCGAGGTCTACTGGGAACAGCCCCGATACGCGCGATTCATGCGGCGCCTCGGGGCAGGCATGCGCGTGCTGGTCTTCGACAAGCGCGGGATCGGCATGTCCGACCGCCTGGGCGACGCCGTCGACATCGAGCTGCGCATGGACGACGTTGGCGCTGTGATGGACACCGCCGGGGTTGCCCGGGCCGCCTTGTTTGCCTGGGGCGGAGAGGCGCCGGCACTTGCCGCCTACTTCGCTGCCGCCCATCCCGAACGAGTTGCCGCATTGTGCATCGATCCCTGGGTCCAACAACAGGTCACCGCCGACTGGCCAATCGGGGCCACTCCCGAACAGTTCGAAGCGGAACTGGCCGCGGAGTTGGCGGCCTGGCCGGATGGTGGGTCGGATCATTTCGAGCACCCCCCGGATGATCGTGCGTTGGTCGCCTGGCTTTCGAAGTTCTGCCGCTACGCAGCCACCCCATCGACATACGAGACCTTCGCCAGGGCCGCCTTCGAAACGGACGTCACGGCCATTCTCGGCTCCATACACGTGCCGACCGCAGTGCTCGCGAAGGAGGACAGCGAGTGGTCGTCCCCTGAGGCAGCTCGACTTGTTGCTGGCCGGATTCCCGGCGCCCGCACGCTTGTCATTCCAGGGCGTGAGAGCGTTGTCTGGATGGAGGACCCCGGCCCCATCGTCGCGGCTGTCGAAGACTTCCTCGGCCTCACGCGCCCCGCACCTGACCTGGAGCGCGTGCTGGCGACCGTCATGTTCACCGACATCGTGTCTTCGACGGAGAAGCTGGTAGGTGTCGGCGACGCCGGATGGACTGAACTTGTCCGCCTCCACGACGAGACAGCCAGGCAGCAGATCGACACGTTCCGCGGGTTGTTCGTCGACTCCGCCGGGGACGGAGTTCTCGCCACCTTCGACGGTCCCGCCCGAGCAGTCCGGTGCGCACAGGCAATCAGCGAGCGTGTTCAGCAGTTGGGGATCCAGATTCGTGCTGGGGTGCACACGGGAGAGGTCGAGAGGGACGGCGATCGGGTTCGCGGCATCGCCGTGCACATTGGAGCCCGAGTGATGGCGACCGCCGGCCCGGCTGAAGTCAGGGTTTCATCGACAGTCAAAGATCTGGTCGCGGGTTCCGGGCTTCGATTCGAAGATGTTGGCGAGCACGAACTCAAGGGTGTGCCGGACCGGTGGCGACTCTTCCACCTGGTCACCGGCCCCTGATTCACGCCGCAAGCCGAAGTGCCGTTCGCGGTCGGTGCGCTCCCTTGTTGATGCCCCTCTAGCCTGTCTTCTCATGGAGTTGTTGACTGACCGCTTGTTGTTGCGCCCGCCGGCAGCCACAGATGCCGACGACGCACTTGCCCTCTTGCGCGACCCAGAGGTCGTCTACTGGCATCCGGCACCGGCTGTGCTCGATCACGAGTCGGCAGTGGCGTGGTGTCGCCGAGGAGCGGCCTGGAGCGACGACCACGTCACCTTGCACGGAGTGGATCCGGCGACCGGTCGGTTGATCCTGAACCTGTCGCTCGCCCTTGATGCTGAACACTCCGTGGCCAAGGTCGGCTACAGGGTGGTGCCCTGGCAGCGCGGTCACGGGTACGCACGTGAGGGGCTGCTGGCGGTGACGGAGTGGGCGTTCAGTGAGCTCGGCCTGAGGCGCATTCAGTTGGAGCACTCGGTTACGAACATCGCCTCCTGCCGGGTGGCACTCGCCGCGGGTTACCGCATGGAGGGGACACTGCGGTCAGCGTTTCGAACCCCGGACGACGTCCGCCACGACGACCACGTCCACGGTCGCATCTCGCTTGACCCCGGCCCTTGATCCGGGATCCCAACCGCCCCGAAGTGCCGATCTGGCTCGCTTCTTGAGAGCGGTACGCGGGCGATGTGAAGCTTCGTGACCGGAGCCCACAGAGGCCGACGGGGGCTATCGTTTCGGGATGCCCACCCGCGTGCCCGTGCCCGGACGCTTGCGCACCGCGCGGCTGGTACTTGACGTGTTGGCTGTGCTCGGCGCCGTGCTTATCTTCGCCACGGAACACCCGCTGCTCGGCGCCGCTCTCTGTCTGGGCGGTGCGCTTGGGGTGGTCGCCGTGCAGATGCGGATTTTCGCCGTACAGCGCGAGAACACCTCCCCCGAGACCTGACCTGATCACTGGATCGAGAATCTGCACCTCGCCCTGACGCGGGAGGTTCGCGGTGCCCGAAAGGACCGCTCCTAAGCCACGTAGACGGAATCCTCCGACGATTAGCCGCGCTCGACCCGCCCTGACCGGACGCGAGCCGAAGTGCCGATAGTGCGCGCCTGACAGAGGAGGATCGCAAGGTGCAACCGCCCTGTGCTTGCGACCACGTGTTCTTCCTCGATGGAAACGAAGCGGACGCCTACGCGGATGAGCACCTGATCGAGGACGCTGTGGACGACGTCAACTGGACTGTCGCCTACCACTGCCCGCTGACCTCTCGGAAGTGGCTCCGCGACTCACCCTCGGGCGCATTACAGGGCGGTGGGCCGCCGAGGCTTCGGCAACTCGACGAGCACGGTCTGCCCCTCACGCGCTGATCGCGGACGGGTGATAGGTGCCGATATCGCTCTGGCACGCTGACAGGATGTGCCCGTGTCCGAGTCGGGAGCCAAGCCTCCTACCCGATTCGTTCCACCAACGTGGCAGCGCTGGCTCAACCTCCCAGCCGCCCTGCTCCTGGGTGCCCTGGTCCTGGGACCCCTTACCCAGGTGCTAGCCCGACCTGCCTGGGATGTGGTCGCCATCTTCGTGCTGGCGCTCGCACTCGCAGCCGGATGGCGCAGCCTGCGTGCCTCGCTCACCATCGACGCTGACACCGTTGTCTACCGGGGCATCACGCGGACGGTGATCATTCCGCGAGCGGAGTTGCTGTCCTACTCGGACTACTCGCCGGGGTGGGCCTCCTGGGTTGGTGACGTTCCGGCTATCCGCTGGTACGAGGGTTCCGGACAGCGCACGGCGCGGTTGTGGTTGTTCGCGCTCCGACCTGACGTGGATCAGGTCGGAGGCGGTCAGCTTCGGCGCGTTCGTGAACCCCTGGAACAAGCAATGCGCGAAGCAGTGCGACAGGCTCACCTGAACCGCAAGCGCCGGGGTCGTGCGTAGCGCGCAGATGTGCCGTTACTGCTCGCTCACGTCGTCGGTTGGACGGCTCTCCAGAGCCTCGATGCGTCGCCGATAGAACGAGGCCGGCTTTCCGCGCGACCAGGCGAGCAGGAGCAGCACGACGGCGCTTGCCGTCAGTGGCACAAGCCATGGACTTAGTGACGTGATTGAGGCTCGCCAGGCGCCTGCGACCGCCAGAAGCGCGAGGCTACCGACCATCACGAGAT
>JANMMN010000224.1:0-10230 GCA_031373405.1 Actinomycetes bacterium | reverse complement strand
GTCTCGTCGACGCCTTCGACCGGCTCCGCGACGAAGAGCACGTCGACGTCGGAGATGTAGTTGAGCTCGCGCCCCCCGCACTTGCCCATCGCGACGACCGCCAACGAGCACCGTTCGGCGTCGACGGGGAACTCGGCGCGGGCGATCGCGAGCGCTGTCTCCAGCGCGGCATCGGCGAGGTCCGACAGTGCGGCGGCGACGTCGGGGAACGACGCGGCGTCGGCGATGTCGGCGGCGGCGATCGCGAGCTGGCGCCGCCGGTAGGCCGCGCGCATCGCGGACAGCGTGTCGGTGTCGAACCCGGACGCGCGCGGCGCTGCGGCGGTCCCGTCCGCGCCGACCGCGTGCAGCAGCTCGGCCCGCACCTCGAGCGCGGGGGCGAACGCCGGCTCGGGAGGGTCACCGTCGTCGACCCGGTGGGCCGCGAGGACCACCCAGTCCTCCGGGTGCCGCACGAGATGGTCGCCGAGCGCTGCTGAGGTCCCGAGCACGGCGTACGCCCGCGCGCGCAGGTCGCCGTCGGTGTCGAGGGCGGTCACGAACGCAGCACCCCCGCGCCTCTCCGCCACCCGGGACAGCGTGGTGAGGGCGAGGTCGGGATCCGGGGCCAGCGCGAGGTCGTCGACCGCCGCGACCCCGAGCCCGACCAGTCCCGGGTCGCTGAGCAGCCGCACGGCGCGCGCCGCGTCGACGAACCCCAGCCGGGCCAGGCGACCTTGCAGGCTGCCGGCCCGCGACTCCGGTGCCCCGTCGGCGCTCACGTCAGCTCGCGGCGTGCTCGCGCACGACGTCGACGAAGGCGTGAGCAAAGGGTCGCCACGCGGTCTCCATCTCCTCGGCCCGCTCGCGCATGCCGGCGACCACCAGGTCAGGGACGAGGCCGCAGCGCTGCACGGGCGCCGGGTCGTCATCGGTCCACGACTCGACGATGTCGGCGTCGACCTCGGGGTGGAACTGCACGCCCCAGGCGCGCTCCCCGAGCCGGAACCCCTGGTGGGCGCACCCAGGGGTCGAAGCGAGCAGGACAGCACCGACGGGCAGCGTCGTCATCTCGTCGCCGTGGTACTGCGCGACCGGAACCCCTTGCGGCAGAACGCCGAACAGCCGGTCGTCCGATGCCGCAGGGAGCAGGACGAGCTCGTGCACGCCGACCTCCGGCAGCATCGAGCGCTCGACGACGCCGCCGCACGCGAGCGTCATCAGCTGTCCGCCGAGGCACACCCCGAGCAGGGGGCGCCCGGCCGCGACCGTCGAGACGATGAGCGCACGCTCGTCGACCAGCCACGGTGCGACGTCGTCCTCCCACGCGGCCATCGACCCCCCGAGGATCACGAGCCCGTCGACATCGGCAGGCAGCTCGCGGGGCACGGTCTCGCCCGCGTCGGCCCGGATCTCGACGAGCTCGGTCCCGAGCTCCGCCCACCACCGCCCGAGCAGGGCCGGTGGATCGGTGGGGTCGTTGCGGACGACCAGCAGCCGTACGCCGTCGGCGCGCGCGCTCACAGCACCGGGAGGTAGCGGGCCAGCTCGAACGGCGTGACCTGCCGGCGGTACTCCGCCCACTCCGCGCGCTTGTTGCGCAGGAAGAAGTCGAAGACGTGCTCGCCGAGGGTCTCCGCGACGAGCTCGCTGCGTTCCATCACCTGCACGGCCTGGCCGAGAGAGCTGGGCAGCGGCTCGATGCCGAGCGCACGGCGCTCGGACTCGGTGAGCGACCAGACGTCGTCCTCGGCGCCGGGCGGGAGCTCGTAGCCCTCCTCGATGCCCTTGAGGCCGGCCGCGAGCATCACCGCGAACGCGAGATAGGGGTTGGCCGCGGTGTCGATGGAGCGGAACTCGATCCGGGTCGAGTTGCCCTTCGACGGCTTGTACATCGGGACGCGCACGAGGGCCGAGCGGTTGTTGTGGCCCCAGCAGACGTACGCCGGTGCCTCCCCGCCTCCGCCGAGCCGCTTGTAGCTGTTGACCCACTGGTTGGTGACCGCGGTGATCTCCGGCGAGTGCTTGAGCAGCCCGGCGATGAAGCAGCGGCCGACCTTCGAGAGCTGGTACTCCGCACCGGGCTCGTGAAAGGCGTTGCGGTCGCCCTCGAACAGCGAGAGGTGGGTGTGCATGCCCGAGCCGGGGTGCTCGGCGAACGGCTTCGGCATGAACGAGGCGACGACACCCTGCTCGAGTGCGACCTCCTTCACCACGAGCCGGAAGGTCATGATGTTGTCGGCGGTGGTGAGCGCATCGGCGTAGCGCAGGTCGATCTCCTGCTGACCGGGCGCACCCTCGTGGTGGCTGAACTCCACCGAGATGCCCATCGACTCGAGCATCGTGATCGCCTGGCGGCGGAAGTCGTAGCCGTGGCGGTGCGGACTGTGGTCGAAGTAGCCGACCTCGTCGATCGGCGTCGGCACCTCGCCGCGCTTGAAGCCCTGCTCGAGCAGGAAGAACTCGATCTCGGGGTGGGTGTAGAAGGTGAACCCGAGATCGGCGGCCTTGGCCAGCATGCGCTTGAGGACGTGACGCGGATCGGCGTACGACGGGGAACCGTCGGGCATGAGGATGTCGCAGAACATGCGACCGGTGCCGGGGCTCTCGCCGCGCCAGGGCAGCACCTGGAACGTGCTCGGGTCGGGCTTGGCGAGCATGTCGGACTCGGACACCCGGGCGAAGCCCTCGATCGCCGACCCGTCGAAGCCGATGCCCTCGGCGAACGCGCCCTCGAGCTCGGCCGGGGCGATCGCCACCGACTTGAGCATGCCGAGCACGTCGGTGAACCAGAGCCGGACGAATCGGATGTCCCGCTCCTCGATCGTGCGGAGCACGAACTCGGTCTGCTTGTCCATGCGGCCATCTTGTCCTAGCCGACCCGTCCGCGGGGTACCGCCTCAGGTGCCAGTGCGAGCGCGTCACCCGCGACGCGCACGCGCTGGCAGCTCACCTGACGGTCAGTAGGGTGAGCGGGTGCCTCAGCTGCGGGTCGCTCTCGCCCAGGTCAACCCGTGCGTCGGCGATCTCGAGGGCAACGCCGACCTCGTCGTCGCCGCCACTCGCCGGGCGCACGACGCCGGCGCGCACCTCGTGGCGTTCCCCGAGATGGTGCTCACTGGCTACCCCGTCGAGGACCTCGCGTTGCGGCCGTCGTTCCAGGCCGCGAGCCGCACAGCGCTCGATGACCTCGCAGCTCGGCTCGAGACCGAGGGGCTCGGCTCGTTGCCTGTCGTCGTCGGATACCTCGACCGCACCGAGCGCGGGAACGACCGGCTGGGGCGCCCGCACGGAGGTCCGCAGAACACCGCCGCGGTGCTGCACGCCGGGCGGGCCGTCGCGCACTATGCCAAGCACCACCTACCCAACTACGGCGTGTTCGACGAGTTCCGGTACTTCGTCCCGGGCGAGGGCTCGACTGTCGTACGGGTGAACTCCGTCGATGTCGCGCTCGCCATCTGCGAGGACCTCTGGCAGGACGGTGGCCCGGTCTCCGAGGTGCGGGGCACCCGCGCCGGGCTCCTCCTGGTCATCAACGGCTCGCCGTACGAGCGCAACAAGGACGACGTGCGCCTCGAGCTCTGTGCGCGGCGTGCCCGGGAGGCCGGCTGCGCGCTGGCGTACGTCAACATGGTGGGCGGTCAGGACGAGCTCGTCTTCGACGGCGACTCGCTGGTCGTCGACGCCGCGGGTGAGCTCCTCGCCCGCACACCTCAGTTCGTCGAGGACCTCCTCCTCGTCGACCTCGACCTGCCCGAGGCCGACGAGCTGACGAGCGTCGCCGGCGTCGTGATCGGTGCCGCGGTCCCGGCGTACGACGTCATCGCCCCCACCGTGGCGCCTCGGATCCGCGACGAGGCGGAGATCTGGGGCGCCCTCGTCCTGGGGCTCCGCGACTACGTGCACAAGAACGGCTTCCGATCGGTGACGCTGGGGCTCTCGGGCGGCATCGACTCGGCCGTCGTCGCTGCGATCGCGATCGACGCACTGGGCGCGACGAACGTGCACGGCGTCTCGCTACCGAGCGACTACTCCTCCGAGCACTCGATAGGGGACGCGTACGACCTCGCCACCCGCACCGGCTGCCACATCCGCACCGTGCCGATCGCGACGATGGTCGATGCATTCCAGCGTCAGCTCGCACTCTCGGGACTCGCCGAGGAGAACCTGCAGGCCCGGGTCCGTGGCGTGACGCTGATGGCCATCTCCAATGCCGAAGGGCACCTCGTGCTCGCGACCGGCAACAAGAGCGAGCTCTCGGTCGGCTACTCCACCATCTACGGCGATGCGGTCGGCGGGTTCGCACCGATCAAGGACGTGCCCAAGGTCGATGTCTGGCGGCTGGCCCGGTGGCGCAACGCGGATGCCGAGGCACGCGGCGAGACTCCTCCCATCCCGCCCAACAGCATCGAGAAAGAGCCTTCCGCGGAGCTTCGCCCGGGCCAGCTCGACCGCGACTCGCTGCCGGACTACCACGTGCTCGACGACCTGCTCGACGACTACGTCGAGAACGATCGCGGCGCCGCCGAGCTCGTCGCCGACGGGTTCGACCGCGCACTCGTCGAACGCGTGCTGCGGCTCACCGACGTCGCGGAGTACAAGCGCCGGCAGTACCCCCCGGGCACGAAGATCTCGGTGAAGGGCTTCGGGCGCGACCGGCGACTGCCGGTCACCAACCGCTGGCGCGAGACCGCGGACTGACGCGTCCCGAGCTGCTCTGGCACTCCCGCTCAGCCGGTCGCGAAGCCGCGCAGGATCGCGTCGACGAACTCGGCCGGCCCGGCGCCCGGGGACGCGTCGCGTCCGCTCGCGCGTACCTGCAGCGTGTAGACCGACGAGGAGATGATCAGCGTCGTCATCAGCTCGACGTCGGTGTCGGTGCGCAGCTCACCGGCATCGATCCCCTTGCGGATGACGGCGCGGTAGAGGTCGCGGCGCGGCTCGACGACCTGGTCGTAGAACGAGCAGAACATCCGCGGGTTGTTCTTGGCGTGCGCGAGAACGCGCGGGAACAGCTGGCCCGTCTGGTTGGAGTACTGCTCCCACCAGCTGGTCACCATGAGGATGAGGACGTCGCGCGCGGTGCCGGGCGGAGGCTCCGAGGGGAGCGACTCGTTGAGCGACGCGAGCGCTGCCACGACGAGGTCGTCCTTCGTCGGGAAGCGGCGGTAGATCGTCGCCTTGCCCACACCGGCACGCGACGCGACCTCCTCCACCGAGAGACCGGTCGGCCCCACCTCGCAGAGCACGGTCAACGCCGTCTCGAGGATCGCCCGACCGACCCGCTCGTCGCGGGGCCGTCCGGGACCGCGGCCACCGATCTGTCCTGTGCCGCCCGGGTCTCCCGACCCGGGTGATTTCGGCTTCGCCTCGAGCACGGCGGCCTCAGGCCTTGCCCGACGTGGAGTCGGATGCCGTACCCGACTCACCGGCAGCGAACTCGAGCGGCGCTTCCTGGACGTGCTCGAGGCCGTCCTCGTGCTCGTCGACGACGTGCACGAGGTGCGCGGCATCGAGCTCGTCGTCGTCCGTCGCCGCGTCGGGCGAGGGGTGGCTGCCGGCCCAGGCGACTGCCTCGGCCTTGGCCGGCAGCCGGGTCAGGAAGATGACCAGCGCGACGAGCAGCAGGCCGAGGGAGATGAAGCCCGCGGTGTGGAGGGCAGGCATGAACGCGTCGATGCCCGCCTGACGCAGCGCTTCGGTCGCTCCGGCAGGCGCTGTGCCCGCCTTGTCGATCGCGTCGGCGATCCCGAACGTCGACCCGATCGAGTCACTGGCCCTCGCCTGCAGGTCGGCCGGCAGCGCCGACTTCTCGAGCACAGGAGTGAGGTTGTTGGCGTACACGACCGCGACGATCGAGCTGATGATCGCGACGCCCAGCGCGGCAGCCACCTGACGCACGGTGTTCTGCACCGCCGAGCCGGAGCCGGAGCGCGACGGCGGGGTCGCGAGCGTCATCCGCGTCGTGGAGGGGGCGATGGTGTTCCCGAGGCCGAAGCCGAACACGAACCCGGTGAGGACGAGGTACCAGACCGGTGCGTCGACCGGCAGCGTGGCGATGAGCAGCATGCCCAGTGCAGCCATCGAGACACCGAACGGGATGACCCGACGCGCGCCGAATCGCTGCACCATCTTGGCGCTGCGCGGGGCGGCGAGGAGCTGACCCACCGCGAACGGCAGGGTGAGCAGCCCGCTCTGCAGCGGCGACCAACCACGGACGATCTGGTAGTAGAACGCGAGGAAGAGCAGCGACCCCTGCAGCGCGGCGAAGGCGAGCGAGACACCGGCGAGCGGCACCGAGAACGACCGGATCTTGAACAGCGACAGGTCGAGCGAGGGGTGCGACGTGCGGCTCTCGAAGACGAAGAACCCGAGCAGCACGAGGAGCCCGGCGCCGATCCAGAGGTAGGTCGACACGTTGCCCCAGCCGGCTTCCTGGATGCCGTAGACGAGGGCGAGCAGACCCGTGATGGAGAGCACGAGCCCGATCGGGTCGAGCCTCGCGTAGTGCTCGTTCTTGGTCTCGGGCACGATCATCACGATCCCGACGATGCCCAGGATGATGATCGGGACGTTGATGAAGAAGACCGAGCCCCAGTCGTTGCCGGTCAGCCAGCTGAACCACTGCGGGTGCTCGAGCAGTACGCCACCCACGATCGGTCCGAGCGCGACTGCGCCGCCGACCGCCGCGGCCCAGTAGCCGATGGCCTTGCCACGCTCCTGCGGGGGGAAGATCACCGTGATGATCGACAGCGTCACGGGCAGCACCGACGCGGCGCCGATGCCCATGAGGCCGCGGAAGAAGATGAGCTGGTTGGGACTGGTCGCGAAGGCCGTCAGCGCCGAGGCGAGGGCGAACAGCGTGAGCCCGATGATGAGGATGCGCTTGCGTCCGAAGCGGTCACCGAGCACGCCCCAGGTGAACAGCAGCGCGGCGAAAACCAGGGTGTAGGCATTGATCGCCCAGATGAGCTGGCTCTGCGTCGCGCCGAGGTCCTCCTGGATCGTCTTGAGTGCGACGTTGAGCACCGTGTTGTCGAGGATGACCACGACGAGGCTCACGACGAGGACCGCAAGGATCCTCCAGCGTCGCGGGTTGAGCGCCTCGGTGGTGGCGTGGGAGTCCACCGAGCCGGTGGTCGGCCGGTCGTTGGCCATGTGGTGCTCCTCGCGGTGCTGGGTCGTGGTCTCCGGGGTGGACGCACGAGCGGTACTCGGCGGACCCTAACTCCCGCAATACCGAAACGCAACCGTGCCGTTTCTATATGCGGCTCGCGTGCGTGAGGTGCTGGGCCGATCCGGCCTGACGTGTCACCATGGAGGCGTCCGGGTACCCCGCCATGGGGACTCGAGTCGTTGGAGGTCTGATGACCAGCACGTCCCCGTCCGCCCCCGAGCCCCTGTACGGCGGCTCCCCCACCGGGCGACGCATCACCGTCCGGGATCTCGCCGCTGCCAAGCAGCGTGGTGAGAAGTGGCCGATGATCACGGCGTACGACGCCCTCACCGCGCAGGTCTTCGACGAGGCCGGGATCCCCGTGCTCCTCGTCGGTGACTCAGCGGCGATGGTCGTCTACGGCCACGACTCGACCATCCCCGTCACCGTCGACGAGCTCGTCCCGCTGGTGCGCGGCGTCGTGCGCGGCTCGTCGCGCGCGATGGTCGTCGCCGACCTCCCGTTCGGCAGCTACCAGGCATCGCCGGCGCAGGCGCTCGAGACGGCCGCACGGTTCATGAAGGAGTGCGGTGCGCACGCCGTGAAGCTCGAGGGCGGCGCACGAGTCCTGGCGCAGGTCGAGCTGCTCGCGTCGGCCGGCGTCCCGGTGATGGCGCACCTCGGCCTCACCCCGCAGTCGGTGCACGCATTCGGCGGCTATCGGGTGCAAGGCCGTGGCGAGGACGGCGTACGGCTCCTGCAGGACGCGAAGGCTCTGCAGGCTGCGGGCGCGTTCGCCGTGGTGCTCGAGGTGGTGCCCGCCGATCTCGCGACCGCTGTCACGCACGTGCTCGAGATCCCCACGATCGGCATCGGCGCGGGCGCCGGCACCGACGCGCAGGTGATCGTGTGGCAGGACATGGCCGGCCTCACCCCGGGGCCGACGGCGAAGTTCGTCAAGAAGTACGCCGACCTCCACGGAGTGCTGCTCGAGGCGGCACAGTCCTGGTCGGCTGACGTCGTCTCCGGCGCCTACCCAGCCCCGGAGCACACCTACACCTGACCCACCAGGCTTCCGATCACCTGGTCAGAGGTCGGTGACCCGGAGGCCGGCGTGGGCCTTGTAGCGGCGGTTCATCGAGATGAGGTTGGCGGTCATCGCCTCGACCTGGCCTGCGTTGCGCAGCCGGCCGGCGTAGATGCCCCGCATGCCGCCGATCCGGGCAGCGAGTGCCTGCACGATGTCGGTCGCCGCGCGGTCATCACCGACGACGAGCACGTCGGTGTCGACCGACTCGATCGAGTCGTCGAGCAGCAGGACGGCTGACACGTGGTGGAAGGCGCCGACGACGCGCGAGCCGGGCAGCACCGCCGCCGCCTGCTGTGCGGCCGACCCCTCCTCGACGTCGAGCCCGAACGCTCCTTGCTTGTCGAAGCCGAGCGGGTTCACGCAGTCGACGACGACCTTGCCGTCGAGCACGCCCGCCAGCGACTCGAGGAGCTCGCGGTGCCCGTCGAACGGCACGGCGACGATCACGACATCGGCGGCCTCGGCGCAGCCGGCATTGTCGGCTCCGGTCACACCGCCGCCGAGCTCGGCGGCGGTCGCCTGTGCGCGCTCGGCGGAGCGCGACCCGATGATGACTCGCTGCCCGGCGGCGGCGAGCCGGTGCGCAAGCCCACGCCCCTGCTCCCCTGTGCCCCCGAGCACGCCGATCACGAGCTGGGACACGTCGGGCAGGTCGTACGGCGACGGCGCGGCGCTCTCGGTCATGGGTCGATCCAACCAGTCGCCCTCGCGGTACGGCACGATGCCCCCGTGGACCAGTCACGGGTGAGCCTGCTGCGCGACGTGCTCTCGAGCACGGGGTGGGTCGACCGCACGCGCGGCTTCGCCCGCACGCTGCGGCGCTCGACCGACGGCGGCGCGGGCCTGCTCCTGGTCGGTACGCCCACCCACGAGCCGTGGCACCTCGCTGCCCACCTCGACGACGAGTCGCGGTACGCCGGAATCCCGTCCCTGTCTCCCACGCTCGTGCGCTGGGCTCCGCCCGCGGGCGCGCCCGAGCACCTCGCCGTCAGTCTCGATCGGCTGACCGCGGTACGTCGCGGCGAGACCCTGTTCGTCATCGCGCCCGATGACCCCACCGAGCAGCTGCTCGAGCGGCTCGCCGACGCGCGACGGCTGGGCGCGACGTTGCTCAGCATCGACGGTGGCGACGGCGATCTCGCCGGCCTCGCGCACGACCAGCTCGTCGTGCCCTCCCGCGGACTCACCGCGGTAGGTGAGCCGTCCGGGCTCGTCGTACCCCTGCAGCTCGCCGGGCTCGGCGACGTCGACCTGGCCCTGCCTGAGGTCTCGTTCGACACCGTGCAGCACCTGGTGTCGGCGGCGGCGGGCGAGGAGTCGATCCTCGTGACCTCGACCGCGGCCCGACGCGGGCTCCGCGATCGCCTCGCCCGGGCTCTCGACGGCATCCAGGGCACGCAAGCCACGCGCGACTGGTGAGCTGGTCGCAAACTCCGGTGCACCGCACCCGGCATCCGGGTCACACTCGTCGTCCGTGAGCGACTCCACCACGCCGCGCTGGCGCATCGACGTCACTCCGCTGCGCTCCTCGCGCGACTTCCGGCTCCTGTTCGCCTCGGGTGCGGTGTCCTACCTCGGGTCGATGTTCACCTTCGTGGCGATCCCCCTGCAGGCCCAGCAGCTCACTGGATCGTTCGTGGTGGTGGGGCTCCTCGGTCTCGTGGAGGTGATTCCGCTCATCGTCTTCGGGCTCTGGGGTGGCGCGTTGGCCGACCACGTCGACCGACGCGTGATGATCATCGGCTCCGAGCTCGGCGCCGCCGGGTGCGCCGCGATCCTGCTCGTCAACGCGCTCCTCGCCCAACCCCAGGTGTGGGTGCTCTTCGTCGTGGGTGCACTGGCCGCGGCCTGCGACTCTCTCCAGCGCCCCTCGCTCGACTCGCTGATCCCGCAGACGGTCGCGCACGACCAGCTCGCCGGCGCGGCGGCGCTGAGCTCGCTGCGCGGGAGCGTCGGCTTCATCGTCGGCACCTCGCTGGCCGGCATCGTCGCCAGCTACCTCGGC
>JANMMN010000219.1:0-14434 GCA_031373405.1 Actinomycetes bacterium | reverse complement strand
CGTACCAACTGAGCTACCTGGCCTTGCTCGAAGCCTTGCGTGGAGCTGGGTGCAACGGGCAAAAATGAGCGACCCCGACCGGGCTCGAACCGGCGACCTCCGCCGTGACAGGGCGGCGCGCTAACCAACTGCGCTACGGGGCCTTGCGTGTCGTGCCGTACCCCCAACGGGATTCGAACCCGTGCTGCCGCCGTGAAAGGGCGGTGTCCTGGGCCACTAGACGATGGGGGCCTGGTCGAGCTGGCCCGCCGACGTCACCCGTCGGGGGACCCGGAGAGCATACGTGACCCGGCCCGCGTGGGCCAAAACGCAACGGTCCCGTACGACGCACACCCTACCGATGCCTCTCGGTGGGGCAGGATCGGGTTGTGCTGGTGATGTCGACCGAGGAGTTCGAGGAGCTTGTCGCGGAGGCGCTCGACGAGGTCCCCGACGAGCTGGCTCGCCTGGTCGACAACGTCATCATCGTGGTCGAGGACGACGTGGAGGCTGGCGACCACTCGCTGCTCGGGCTCTACCAGGGAGTGCCGCTCACCGAGCGCGGTCACTACTACGCCGGTGCGATGCCGGACCGGATCACCATCTACCGCAGACCGATCCTGGCGATGTGCCACGACTACGACGAGGTAGTCGAGCAGGTGCACATCACCGTCGTGCACGAGATCGCCCACCACTTCGGCATCGACGACGACCGGTTGCACGAGCTCGGCTACGGCTGAGCCGTGGTGGTGCGCTACTCGCTGGGACGCGGTCGCAGCACCAGGAACGGCGACGGCGGCAGGTCGAAGCCGGCGAAGGGCCCCGCGGTCGGTGCGGTCGCCGCCTGCTGGTCCACCGTCGGTGCAGGCGACGCCGGCATCGGGTCGCCGACCGGTGCGTACGCCGAAAGAGTCGCCTCCAGGACCGGCTCCGGGAAGGTCAGGCCGAGCTCGCGGGCCAACGACTCCCCGATGTCGCCAGCGAGGATCAGGCGCGGCGACCCGGCGGCGACCAGCGCGGCGACCGGGGCGGCGACGATCGGGACCACGGTGGTAGCGACGGGGGTGGGGACCGCGGGGGCGACGGGCACCGCGACGACCTCGAGGATCGGCTCGCGCGCGCGGGGGAGGGCCACGGCTCCGCTCAGGAGCAGGTCGGAGTAGGCCTCGAGCGGTGCGAGCGGTCCGACCAGGTCACCCTGCACCGCATCGACCCCGAGGCGCCTCGCCAGCTCGAGCAGGTCGTGCGACTCCACCCCGGCTGCGATCGTGACGACCTCGAGCGCGGAGGCAGCCCCCACGAGCGAGCGCAGCAGCTCCTCGGACTCCGGGTCGGCGAGCGCGGTCGCGAGCAGCTCCGGGTCGAGGGTGACCGACACGGTGTCGAGCTGGCGCAGCATCCCCATCGGCACCGTGTCGGCCGTGAAGCCGACCACCCCGATGCCCAGCGGGCCGACGGTGACGAGGTCGGCGAGGTGGCGCAGCAGGGTGTGGCGTCGCATGAGTGTCGAGACGTCCTGCTCGTGCAGGCCGAGCACCAGCGTCGGTGCTGTGGAGGCGTCGAGGATCCCGTCGCGGCCGCCGAGCGCCGACTCGATCGCGGCGCGGGTGCTCCCGGCCAGGGCGGCTCGCGCCGGCAGCGTGAGCCACACGGAGAGGTGCTCGGCTCGCGACGGCGAGACGGTGCGGACGTCGGCGACGGCTCGGTCGAGCGACCAGTGCACGACCGGCAGGACACTCGCGCCGGAGCTCAGGGCCGCGCGGACCTCCGCGACGGGGAGCAGTCCCCGCTCGGGGTCGGCGACGCGCGCCACAGCCTCGACACCGAGCACGGCTCCCGTCGCGAGCGACACGACAGGTTGGTAGTGCATGCGGAGCTGGCCGCGCCCGAGCGCCGACACCAGGTCGAGGCCGTTGCCCGCGGCCTCCTCCTCCATCGACGCGCGCACGAGGCGCGAGCCGCCGGCGGTCTTCGCGCGGTACATCGCGCTGTCGGCGCGGCCCAAGAGCTGGTCGGAGGTCTCGTCGGGCGTCTCGGGCACGGCGACGCCGATGCTCGCGCCGACACCGACGGTCTCGGAGCCGATGACGAGGGGGCGGCGTACGGCGGCGAGGATCCGGTCGCCGAGCTCCGCGATCGTCGCGTCGTCGTCGATGTCCTCGCAGATCGCGACGAACTCGTCGCCACCGAGGCGCCCGAGGGTGTCGGTGTCACGCAGCGTCTCGCGGATGGCCACGGCGACGCTGGTGATGAGCACGTCGCCCGCACGGTGCTGCCACGGGTGCGTGTCGTTGACCCGCTTGAGGTCGTCGAGGTCGATGAAGAACAGGGCGAGCCTCGAGCCGGTGCGACGGGAGCGGGTGAGGGCGCGGTCGATGCGGTCGAGGATGAGCCGGCGGTTCGGCAGGCCGGTGAGCTGGTCGTGCAGCGCGTCGTGGCGCAGCCGCGCCTCGACGGCCTTCGACGAGGTGACGTCCTCGACCGACATGAGCGTGCGCGGCTCGTGGTCGTAGGCGATCTCGCTCGTACGCATCCGCACCCAGATCACCGTGCCGTCGGAGCGGACGAGGCGTCGCTCTGTCGCGGTCGCGACACCACCCTCGGTCGAGCGCTTCGCGCGCGACAGCACGGCCGCGGCGCGGTCCTCGTGGTGGAGCAGCGCTTCGTAGACGGTCGCGAGCACGTTGTCGCGGGTGCGACCCACGAGTCGGCAGAACGCGTCGTTGACCGCGGAGAAGCGGCCCTGGTCGTCGACCACGGCGAGCCCGACCGGGCTGACGTCGAACACCTCACGGAAGGCCCGCTCGCGCTCGGCCAGCAGGAGGCTCGCTTCGACGCGCTCGTGCACGTCGCGCACCAGGACGATCGCCTCGAGGACCGATCCCGCGTCGTCACGGACGAACGCCGAGGCACGCAGCTCGCGCCAACGCCAGCCGTCGCTCAGGGCGAACCGCACGTCGACATGGCGCACCTCGTCACCGTCGAGCCGCGCGAGGCCGGTACGCCACTCGCGGAGACGCTCGGCGTCCTCGGTATGGATGGCTCGGCGCCCGAACGGCTCGCCGTGCGCCGGATCGGTGGTGAGCTGCTCGACGAGCGCGTCGGACTCGGCGTCGCTGCCCGCGACACTGAGCACGCGCCACCCGGGCACGTCGAGGATCACGACGAGGTCGGGTGAGGCCGCGAGCACGGCGCTCGCGAGGTCCGTCGACGGCGGCGGCGACGCCGGGGGCGGGTCTGGCACGCGCGTCACGTCGTCGCGCGCCGCGAGCGGGGTGTCGCGCACGTCGACGACGATGCGAGGTCGCGCCTCAGGCTCACCGGCGCGACGCACGATCGCCACGCCGTGGTCGAGCGCGTGCAGCACGAGCTCGCGAGCCGGGCCGGGGTCGGGGCGTACGACGTACCGCACCTCGACATCGGGGTCGCTGGTGAGCACCCAGTAGGCGGAGCGCAGCCGGGCGCCGTCGTCGGCGGTCAGTGCCCACACCACGTCGTCGATCGAGCGCACGCGGCGCCAACGGGGACGTCCGTGCAGGCGGTAGGCCTCGTCCGACCACGACACCGAGCCGTCCGGCGCGACCTGGACGAGGCCGACCCCTGCGGCGGTCGCGGCAGCGATCAGGGCGTCGTCGACCGCACCGCGGACGGCGTACTCCGCGGCCACGGTGGTCCAGGTCAGGCTGGGCGCCATGAGTCGATTGTGCCCAGCGGTCGCGCTCCGCGACCACCATGGGCCGGGCTGGTTGCTCCGACCGGGTGAGCCGGGCAGTCACTCACGGTGATCGCGACCGGTGGGAGGCCTCTCGCGGGGCCATGCTGGCCGGTTCATGGCCCACACTGGGCGGGTGTCCGGACCCGTGGGTCGCTCGCTCGAGGAGCTCGGCGAGCTGCTGCTGCATCCGGCGGGGTTCCGCCCGCCGGTGATCACAGCCGTCCGCGAGAACCTCTCCGTGCTGCGGACCGCGGGCCGGCTGCTGCCGCGCATGCCCTCACCGACCCAGGTCGACCCGGACCGCGTGCCGGTGCTGCTCGTGCCCGGCTTCCTCTCCGGTGACTTCGCACTCGGGCCGATGTCGGACCAGCTGCGCCGCGCCGGTCACTGGACCGGGAAGTCCGGTGTCGCCCCCAACATCGGGTGCACGCAGGAAGTGGCCGCGATCGTTGAGGCGCGGCTCGAGCGTGCGGCCGAGCGCACCGGTCGCAAGGTCGCGATCGTGGGCTGGAGCAGAGGGGGCACGCTGGGCCGGATCGTGACTGTCCGCAGGCCCGATCTCGTCGCAGCCCTGGTCACCCTCGGCACGCCGAGCACCGACCCGCTCGCGGTCAACGCCACTCTCGCCGTACAGCTGGCGATCATCACCCGGCTGCACGACCTCGGGGTGCCGGGACTGCTCGGCGAGGACTGCTTGTCCGGTGAGTGCGGGCGCACCGTCCGCGAGTGGCTCGACGCCGACGTGCCGTCGGAGATCCCCTACACGTCGGTCTTCTCGATGGAGGACGGCGTCATCGACTGGCGGGCCTGCCTCGACCCGGCGGCACGTCACATCGAGGTCGAGGCGACCCACATGTCGATGGGTGCCGAGCCCGAAGTGATCGACGTGGTGAGCGCGCTCCTCGCCGACGTCGTCCCGGTCGACCTCGCCGCCTGACGCCCTCCCGTGGCGGGACCAGAATCGGGGTGATGTCGAGGACTCCGCCCCACCTGGAGCGTGTTTACCTGTCGTTCATCCGGCCTTCTCTCCACCGCTGGACAGTGTCCGTCCATTCGCCATCATTGAGACGTCTCGGGCCGGTCGACGTGGCTGCCCCCGCCAGGTGGAGAGAACGTGGACCTCACCCTGATCGCCCTCGTGGCGGTCGTCGCGCTCGCCCTGCTGTTCGACTTCACCAACGGCTTTCACGACGCCGCGAACTCGGTCTCGACCGTCGTCGCGACCCGCGTGCTGCCGGCCAGGGCAGCGGTCTGGTTCTCGGCCTTCTTCAACTTCGCGGCTGTCTTCGTCGTCGGTACGGCGGTCGCCAACACGGTGGCGAAGACGGTCAAGCCAGACGTGTCCGGCATCGCGGTGGTGTTCGCTGCCCTGATGGCCGCGATCGTGTGGAACTACGCGACCTGGTGGGTGGGTATGCCCTCCTCGTCGAGCCACGCGCTCATCGGTGGCCTCGTCGGTGCCGGGCTCGCGGCCGGCGGCATCGACGCCATCTCCTGGCCCAGCGTGCAGAAGACCGTCATCGCGATCGTCGCCAGCCCCCTGGTCGCCTTCGGTATCGCCTTCCTCGCGATGTTTCTCATCGCCGGTCTCCGCAGGGTGTTCGGCCTCGCCGACAACGCCAAGCAGTTCAAGTGGTTGCAGCTGGTCTCGGCCGGTGCGGTGTCCTTCGGTCACGGTGCCAACGACGCCCAGAAGACGATGGGCGTCATCGCCGCTCTCCTCGTGAGCACCGGTCACCTCGCCACCGGACCCGACGGCAACATCGACGTGCCGACCTGGGTCGAGTTCGCGGCGTACGGGGCCATCGCGCTCGGCACGGTGTGGGGCGGCTGGAAGATCATCGAGACTATGGGCCTCAGGATCACGACGCTGCACGCATCCTCCGGCGTGGCCGCCAACATCGGAGCCGTCGCGTCGATCTTCGGGGCCACCGGGCTCGGCGTGCCGATCTCGACCACCCACGCCGCCGCGTCGTCGGTGGCCGGCGCTGGTGTCGGCTCCGGGATGGGCATCAACCTCAAGGTCGTCGGCGAGATGGTGCTCGCCTGGATCGTCACGCTGCCCACGACCATCGTGCTCGCCTTCGGTGTCTTCAAGCTCACCCAGCTACCCGGTGCGCTGGCCTGGATCCTCGTCACCGCGCTGATCGCCGTGGTGGGCAGCCTGATCGGCTACGCGATGCTGCACGCGGTCACGGCTGAGGACATCGAGGCGGAGATCCCCACCGAGGACGACCTGGCGATCCCGGTCCCTGCCCACCCGCACCTCGAAGGGCACGGCCCGGCCAGCTGACCGTCGCGGTCCTAGCGCCCGTCCGCGACCGGCTGCTCCCCGTCGAGGTGCAGCGCGGGGAGGTTGGGCTGGAGTCGCTTGCGTTCGTCCTCGTACTCCGCGGTGCTCATCAGGCCCGCGTCGCGCAGTCGCGCGAGCCGGGCGAGCACGCTGCCGACATCGTCGGGGAGCTCGTCGGTGGACTCGTCGCGCAGGTCGACCAGGAGCCCCTCGTCGGCGTCGGGCGCCGACGCATCCGTCGTCGACTGCGTCGTCGACCCGGTCGCCGGGCGACGACCGAACCAGCGACGTGGCTGTGCAGGGACACCGTGCTTCACACCACTGTTATCCCACTCGGCGGCCCCAGGCGCACCCGTTGCGGCGAGACCGATCCTGCGAGCCGCGATGCCCGCGTGCGGAACGTCCGATTCGTGGTGATCCGGGCGCGTTCAGCACGTCGGCGGACGACCTGCATCGCGACCGGCTCGGTGCCAAGGTGAGTGCGGACGGCTCGCTGGGCGCGGGCGGCGTCGGGCTCGTACGAGCGCACAGGAGGTGGCGGTCATGAGAGCGCTGGTCAAGGCCGAAGCCGCGCCTGGTCTGTGGCTGCGCGATGTGCCCGAACCCACGGCCGGCGACGGCGAGGTGCTCATCCGGGTGCTGCGCGCCGGCATCTGCGGCACCGACCTCCACGTGCGCGCCTGGGACTCCTGGGCGCGTGGCGCGATCCACACGCCGGTCGTCCTCGGTCACGAGATCGCCGGGCGGGTCGAGACGGTAGGCGGCGGGGTCGACACCGTCGACGTCGGCGACCTGGTGAGCGTCGAGGGCCACCTCGTGTGCGGACGGTGCCGGTCGTGCCTCGGCGGCGTACGCCAGCTCTGCCCCCACACCGTGAGCATCGGGATCGACCGCGACGGAGGCTTCGCCGAGCTCATCGCGGTGCCGGCGACGAACGTGTGGCGGCACACCCACCCGGTCGACCCCGACGTCGCGGCGATCTTCGATCCCTTCGGCAACGCCGTGCACTCCGCACTCAGCTTTCCCGTGCTCGGGGAGGACGTGCTCATCACCGGTGCCGGCCCCATCGGGCTCATGGCGGCCACCGTGGTGCGCCATGCGGGAGCCCGGCACGTGGTCATCACCGACGTGAGCGCTGAGCGGCTCGCGCTCGCCCGGTCGATGGGCGCGGTGACGCTGGCTGTCGACGTCGCGACGACGACGCTGCCCGAGGTGATGTCCGGCCTCGGCATGGTGGAGGGGTTCGACGTCGGCCTCGAGATGTCCGGTGCCGCATCCGCCCTGCACTCGATGATCGCCTCGATGGCGCACGGTGGCGAGATCGCGCTGCTCGGCCTCCCGTCGGCAAGCATCGACTTCGACTGGGACCAGGTGATCCACTCGATGCTCACCATCAAGGGCATCTTCGGGCGCCGCATGTTCGAGACCTGGTACGCGATGTCGGTGCTGATCGCGGCCGGCCTCGACATCTCTCCCGTGATCACCCACCGGTTTCCTGCGGCGGACTTCGACGAGGCGTTCGACGTCGCTGCAGGTGGTCACTGCGGCAAGGTGGTCCTCGACTGGGAGGACGTGTGATGACGGCGCTCGACGGACTGCGGCACGAGCTCGAGGGACGGCTCGCGGAGATGCGCGAGACGGGTGTCTACAAGCCTGAGCGGGTCATGACCTCGCCGCAGGGCACCCACGTCGTCGACGCAGCGGGACGTGACGTCCTCAACCTGTGTGCCAACAACTACCTCGGACTGGCCGACGATCCGCGCGTCGTCGCGGCGGCCGAGCGGGCGCTGCACGACTGGGGCTACGGCATGGCCTCGGTGCGCTTCATCTGCGGGACCCAGAGCATCCACCGCGATCTCGAGGAGCGGCTCGCGGCGTTCCTCGGCACCGAGGATGCCGTGCTCTTCGGCTCCTGCTTCGACGCCAACGGCGGCGTCTTCGAGGCGCTCCTCGACGAGCGCGACGCCGTGATCTCCGACGCGCTCAACCACGCGTCGATCATCGACGGCGTCCGGCTGTGCAAGGCCCGGCGGTTGCGCTACGCCAACCGCGACATGGCCCAGCTCGAGGCGCGTCTCGTGGAGTCGGCCGACGTGCGCTACCGGCTGATCGTCACCGACGGCGTCTTCTCCATGGACGGCTACCTCGCACCGCTCGACGAGATCTGCGCCCTCGCCGCGAAGCACGACGCCCTGGTCATGGTCGACGACTCGCACGCCGTGGGCTTCGTCGGGCCCGAAGGCCGCGGTACGCCGGAGCTCTTCGGCGTGACGGATCGCGTCGACATCGTCAGCGGCACACTCGGCAAGGCGCTCGGTGGCGCCTCGGGTGGCTACATCGCGGCGCGCTGCGAGATCGTCGAGCTGCTCAAGCAGCGCGCACGCCCCTATCTGTTCTCCAACTCGGTCGCCCCGCCGATCGTCGCGGCGTCCCTGGAGGTGCTGCGGATCCTGGAGACGTCGGCCGACCTCCGCGAACGGGTGCACAGGGCCGCGGCACGGTTCCGCGTGGCCATGACGACGGCGGGGTTCGACCTGCTTCCCGGCGAGCACCCGATCGTGCCGGTGATGTTCGGCGACGCCCTGCTCGCGGGCCGCATTGCCGATGCGCTGTTCGCCCAGGGGGTCTACGCCGTGGCGTTCTCCTTCCCCGTCGTCCCGCTCGGTCAGGCCCGGATCCGCGTGCAGCTCTCTGCGGCGCACACCGACGTCGATGTCGACCGTGCTGTCGCCGCGTTCGTCACTGCGCGAGCGTCCGTCGCCGGCTGATCGCTCACTCGCCGGCGACGGTCTCCGCCACGTCGTCGACGAGGGCCTGCACGCCACCCGTCTGCAGCCAGGCCGGGACCGCGCGTTCGGGGATCCGGAATCGGGTCGCGACGGTGGCGGGGTCGACGCCCCACGACTCGAGCTTGGCGACCGCGGAGTCGCGGGCGTCCGCCGCGCGCTTGCTCAGGAGCCGGCGTACCGACCACGCAAGCTCGCGCTCGCGCAGGGCCGCCTCGATGACCTCCTCCTGGTGGAACGGGAGGTCGTAGGCGCGAGCGACGGCGACGGCGGTGTCGAAGCGGTAGTCGTGGCCGAGCGAGGGCTGGAAGTCACCCGGGCGCAGGTTCATCGCGTTCTTGACGTCCATGAGGTGCACGAGGAACGACACCAGCGGCACGTGCGCGCCGAAAGGCCGACCCCAGTAGTCGACCGGGTGTCGCACGAGGGTGGTCGGGTCGGCTACGGCGACGGGGTCGGTCGGGTGCGTCAGGTTGACGTGCCCGGGCCGCGTCGTGACGGCCTGGTCGCGGCCGGAGGCGTACTGCAGGCCGCGGCTCTCTCGTGACACCGGATGGTCGGGGCGCAGGGCCCGATCGGCCGTGCTGTAGCTGGGCACTCCGCAGTACAGGCCGCCGTGGAAGCCGATCCTGCTGAGCTCGACGACGACGTCGGGGCCGAAGGCATCGAGTGCGACGATCGACCCGAGCGACTCGCCGAAGGTGAACAGGCGCGCACCGGGGTTGAGCTCGTGCGCTCGCGTCGCGATGGCGCGCGCATACGTCGCGTACGCCGACGCAGCCCGTGCGCGACGCGGGAATGCGATGGCCGAGGGCACCTCGGCGTAGGGGACCGCGACGGTCGTGCAGTCACCGGCGGTGAGCAGCTCGACCGCCTCGGTGTGCACGTAGGGCACGTAGCCGTCGCCGGTCGGCGCCGCGAGCACGATGACGGACTTCGCGAAGCCGCCGAGCCGCTCGACCTCCGCGACCACAGCGACGGTGTCGTGCCCCTCGTCACCGGTGAGCTCCGAGAGCGGCACCCACGCGCGCACAGGGTCGGTCGCCGCCGTTGCGAGCACGCCGATCAGCTCCTCCGCGGTGTGGGCCTGCGAGACGAATCGTCTCCCCTCCCGCCCGAGGTCGCCGAAGTCGTACGCCGAGTCCGGACCGCCGGTCACGCCTCGTCGCTCGGGGACTGCGGCGTACGCGCCCTCGAGCAGGCGCTCCTGCACGGCCACCCGGGAGGAGTAGAAGCCGAAGCCGGCGGTGCCGGCGACGACGAAGCCGGCGGCCAGCACGGCGTGGGCCGCCCCCAGCGCCACAGCACCGGGGTCGGGTCGGCGGCCGAACGACGACGCGAGCCACTGGGCCGCGCTGGTCTCCAGCGCGAGCAGCGCCACGGTGGCCGCGGCAACGCCGGCCGACCGCCCGATGGCGATGGGCAGGCTCGCACCGTTCTGGAAGCTCGGCGCCGACCCCGGCGCACCGTCGGGCGACGGGAGGGTCAGGTGTGCGAGCACCCTCGGGTGTCGTGCCGCTGCCCCGAGCCCGGCCCCGGCCGTGATCACCGACACGGTCATGACCCATTGGTTGGAGGGACGCAGGCGCTCGGGAACCCGGGTGCCGAGCGCGTCGGCCAGTGCCACCAGCGCCCCGCATCCTGCCGCGACGGTCACGAGCTCGGCGGTGGCGCCGACCGATGCCGCCGGGATGCCGAGCCGTCGGCGTTCGGCCGCCGCAACGCGGGCGGCGGCCCGGGTCTGCCCCGCGAGGACGGCGGCGCCGGCAGCAAGCGCACCGGCCACGGCCGCGGTGCGCAGCGCGCGCACCGCAGGAGAGGGCGCTCCGGTGGCGGTGACGCGGTGCAGCACCCCGGTGGTCGCCACCGCCGCCTGGAAGGCCACGCCCATGCTCGCTCCCGAGACCAGGGCGCGGTCGAGCGTCGGCCGCGGCAACGTGCCGGCGAGCCGGCTCAGCGGGTAGACGGCGACCGCCGCGAGCAACCCGGCGCGACGCGCCGAGGTCAGCCTGAGCGGAGGAAGCTGCACCGTGCCTGCCTTCGGGTCGGTGGTTCTCGAGGCAGCATCCTCCCCCGCGCGCGGCCAGCGGCAGGTGGGGAGGTGGGCGTCGTCGGGCCGGGCGGTACGTCGAGAGTTTCGAGCTCTGCCCCCGCGGGCAGGATCCGAGCATGCCCAGCCCCCGCCGTACCGCCGCCTGCACCGCTGCCGCCGCTGCCGTCGTCTCGGACGGCCCGGTGCGATTCACCGCGCGCCTCGCCGCTCTGCCCCGGCTGGTGCGCGACGTCCTGCGCGGGCGCTGGGACGGCGTGAGCCGTGGCCGCCTCGCCCTGATGGCCGTCGCGGTCGTGTACGTCGTGTCGCCCGTCGACCTGCTGCCCGAGGCGATCCTCACGATCCCGGGCCTCGCAGACGACGCGATGGTCGTGGGGTGGCTGGTGACGGCACTCCTCGGTGCGACGACGGCGTACCTGGGACGCGAGGGCATCGACACGATCGCGGGGACGAACGCCCGCGTCGTGCCCGCGGAGCTCGTCACCCCCTGAGTCCGGCCCGGAGCACGAGCCCTCGATCGGCCACCGTCGGGCGCCCTGGGCGCTTGTCACCGACAATGCGGTCATGACCGACGTAGGCGCGACCTCGACGACGTCGCGCCGGTGGACCCGGATCGTGCCGGGAGCCGTGCTGGTCGCCGCCGTGGCCATGGTGGTGCTCGGCGCGTGGAGTGCGCTCGTGGCCAACAACGTGGTCTATCCGCTGACGCTCCTGGCCGCGCTGCTCCTCGGGCTGTGGCTCCTGCGCAGCGGAGCTCGTCGCTCGACGCCCGCCCGTCGCGGCGCGGTGCGCACGTCAGCGCGCGTGCTGGCCGCCGCCGCGGGCGTCGGCCTGGCGGCTGCACTGCTGTGGCTCAAACCGTGGGTCGCGACGCAGGTGGCACTCGACGCTCTCGCCGCCGGTGGCACGGTCACCATCTCGGATTCGAGGGCGGAGACGGTCTACGCGCCGAGCGCCGCGCCTCGCGCCGGTCTCGTCCTCTACGGAGGCGCGCTCGTCGACTCGCGCGCCTACTCCGTGCTCGCCACGAAGGTCGCTGAGCGCGGCTATCGGGTCGTCGTCGTGAAGTGCCCTTACGACCTCGAGCTGCTGTGCCCGAACGCTGCCGCTGCCTACGTCGGTACGACGATGCCCTGGGCCGTCGGCGGTCACAGCCTCGGCGGGGTCGCTGCCTCGGGCTTCGCCGGCCGGCAAGCAGACGTGAGGGGGCTGGTGCTGTGGGCGTCGTACCCGGTGTCTGACCTGTCGGCTCGCACGGGACTCGCGACCGTGTCGATCACGGGCACCGAGGATGGGCTCGCGACCCCGGCCAAGGTCGACGAGCGCAGGCCGTTGATGCCCCCGGGCAGCGTCTTCACGCCGATTGCCGGGGGCATCCACTCGTTCTTCGGCGACTACGGGCTCCAGTCCGGCGACGGCACGCCGACCATCAGTCGGGCGGACGCCCAAGCCCAGATCGTCGACGCGACCGTCGCGCTGCTCGACCGCATCTCCGGGACCTGAGCACGCGGCTCCGGCGGACCGGATCGTCACACGCCGCGTCACACGCGGCACCGGTCTGCATGGCCACCCCGACACCGCTACCTGGGTCGAGGCGATGCACCGGCTCTCGGCGCGGACCCGATGCGCGAGATGACGGTCCGCGCGCTCCTGCACGCTGCCGCCCTCGGCTCGACCGAGGCCGTCGACGGTGCCCGGTTGCTCAGCGTCGGCATCGACAACCCCGCGCTCGCCGTAGCGGTGAAGCGATCCGGCCGGGCGGATCCCGCCTGACCACGCCCTTCCCACCCGGTAGCGTCGCGGAGGGAAGGTGATGGGCGCCTCCTGCACGGCGGTCCCGCTTCAGCAGCGCACCCTGGAGGCGACATCAGCAGCATCGGCCCGATCGACAAGACGCGCCTCCTCGCTGATGACGACCCCTTCCCGCCGGGATTCCTCCTCTGACATGACCCCGATCCCGATCCCACCCGTCACCGCCGATGTCGTCGTCGTCGGTGCCGGCATCGTGGGCGCGAGCTGTGCGCACTTCCTCGCGGAGGCGGGTCTGGACGTCGTCGTGGTCGAGCGCGGTGCGGTCAGCAGCGGCACGACCAGCGCGGGCGAGGGAAACATCCTTGTCTCCGACAAGGATGACGGTCCCGAGCTCGATCTGGCCCTGCTCTCGCGACGCCTCTGGGTCGAGATCGGGCAGCGCCTCGGTGACCGGTGCGAGCCCGAGGCGAAGGGCGGGCTGATCGTGGCTGCGGCACCGTCGACCCTGGCTGCGCTGCGCGCGCGCGGGCGTGGGCAACGGGCGTCCGGCGTCGACGTGGTCGAGGTCGCCGAGGACGAGCTGCACGACCTCGAGCCCCACCTCGCCCGGGGACTGGCCGGCGGTGCCCTGTACCCGCAGGACATGCAGGTCCAGCCGATGCTCGCCACCGCGCTGCTGCTCGCCCTGCCGCGCAGCACCGGAAGCGTCCGCACGCTCGCCGGGTGCGAGGTCGTCGGCATCGACCTCGATGGAGCCGGAGCAGTGTCGGGCGTGCGCACCGCGCGAGGGTCCATCTCCACCCGCACCGTGGTCAACGCCGCAGGCATCGGGGCCACTGCGATTGCCGCGCTCGCCGGCGTCGAGGTGCCGGTCCTCCCGCGTCGCGGCTTCATCCTGGTCACCGAGCCGTTGCCACCGGTGATTCGTCACAAGGTCTATTCGGCCGAGTACGTCGACAACGTCGCGAGCTCGGATGCCGGCCTCGAGACGTCGACGGTCGTCGAGGGGACGCGTGGCGGGACCATCCTCATCGGGGCCAGCCGCGAACGAGTCGGCCTCGACCCGACGGTGGACTGGGACGTCGTATCCGTGCTGGCCCGCAAGGCCTGCGCAGTGTTTCCCTTCCTGCGCGACGTCAGGCTCATGCGCACCTACTCCGGCTTCCGCCCCTACTGCCCGGACCACCTGCCGGTCGTCGGCGGCGACCCCCGCGTGCCCGGCCTGTTCCACGCCTGCGGCCACGAAGGGGCAGGCATCGGGCTCGCGCCTGGATCGGGCCTCCTGGTGACGCAGGCAGTGCTCCAGCAGGACCCGTCGATCCCGCTGGCGCCGTACCGGCCCGACCGGTTCGATGGGGACAGCCATGACTGAGCCGACCAGGCCCGAGGCCATCGAGTTCGTCTTCGACCAGCGGCGCCTCAGCGCGACCCCGGGGCAGACGCTGGGCGCCGCGCTGCTGGCCGCCGGCGTCCGCACCTGGGGCACCAGACGTCAGGACGGCGCTCCGTGCGGGGTCTACTGCGGGATCGGTGTCTGCTACGGCTGCCACGTCGTGCTCAACGGGCGACCGAACACTCGCGCCTGCCTCGTCCGGGTCGAGGACGGCGACACCGCGGCCACGCAGGAGGGCACCGGTCATGACCACCTCGCCTGACGCCCTGATCGATGTGGCGGTGATCGGTGCCGGACCGGCCGGAGTCGCCGCGGCCGTGATCGCCGGAGAATCCGGTGCCACTGTCGCCCTTCTCGACGCCGGGCCTCGCCCCGGTGGGCAGTACTACCGTCGGCCCGCCGATCGCCGCGTCACCGGGGCAGTCACCCATCCCTGGCGAGCCTTCGACGACCTCGAGGCGCG
>JANMMN010000176.1:0-8048 GCA_031373405.1 Actinomycetes bacterium | reverse complement strand
TCTTCGGCGACGAACGGCGACAGATTGATGTCGTCAGCGCCCACGTCTTCGGCTACGGCCGGCAGGCCTAGCCAAGGCCGTGCGAGCGGCGCAGCTGGACGGCGTCAGCATCGGCGTTGATCGCCGCTGGGGATCGATTTTCGATGCAAAGTACAATCTATTGCTGTTCTAGCCACATAAGAGTAAGGTGAATGCACCTCAGCCGATCAGGAGAGCTGCCATGCCGAAGGTGAAGACACCGACCCCGTCCGCGGTGTCGCGCTCGGTCAGCACCATCGGCGACCACCTCGGCACCTGGCGGAAGCTGCGCGGGCTGACGGCCGCCGAGGTCGCCGACCGGGCCGGCATCGACGCGCGTACGGTCCTGAGCCTGGAGCACGGCAAGGGGGCGACCCTCGAGAACGTGCTGCGTGTCGCGCGTGCCCTCGGCGTGCTCGACGTGATCACCGAGTCGCTCGACCCGTACAACTCCGACGTCGGGCGGATGCGCGCCGACGAGCTCCTCCCCACTCGGGTGCGGAAGTCGACGCGACCGTGACCCAGGCCGAGGTGTACGTCGAGGTGGGCGGGGTCACGGTGCGCGCCGGGACTCTCTACTCCCACCGGCGGCGCGGAACCGAGTCGGCGTCCTTCGGCTACGACGGTGACTACCTCGCGCGACCGGATGCCTACCAGCTTGAGCCGCTGCTGCCGATGGTGTCTGGCACGTCGCAGACAGCGCTGGGTTCGGCGCTGTTCGGTGCGTTTACCGATGCTGCGCCGGACCGCTGGGGTCGGCGACTCGTGCAGCGACGCGAGGCCGCACTCGCGCGCGACGAGGGACGGGCCGCGCGGTCCCTCGGCGAGATGGATTTCCTCCTCGGGGTGCGCGACGACCTGCGCCAGGGTGCGCTCCGGTTCGCCTCCGGAGCTGGCACGCCGTTCCTCGCCGAGACCGACGCCGGCGTGCCCGCACTGACCGATCTGCCCGAGCTGCTCGACCTCGCCGCGCGCGCCGATGCCGATACCGCGGACCTCGCCGACCTCCAACGGCTAGTGCGGGTCGGCAGCTCGCTCGGCGGGGCCCGACCCAAGGCGCACGTGCGACACGGCGACGGCCGCATCGGGATCGCGAAGTTCCCGAGTGCGAGCACCGACACCTGGAACGTGATGGCGTGGGAGAAGGTCGCGTTCGAGCTTGCGGCCGCCGCGGGTGTCGAGGTGCCCCGTTCGGAGCTGCTCGATCTCGCGGGCCGTCACGTGCTGGTGGTCGACCGGTTCGACCGTACGGCGACCGGTGACCGCATCGGCTACGTCAGCGCGATGACGATGCTCGAAGCCAAGGACGGCGACCAGCGCAGCTACCTCGAGATCGCGGAGGTCATCGAGACCCGGTCGCTCTCCGCGACGTCGGAGCTCCACCAGCTCTGGCGCCGGATCGTCTTCTCGATCCTGGTCTCCAACACCGACGACCACCTGCGCAACCATGGCTTCCTGCACGAGCGCGGGGATGCGTGGCGGCTGTCGCCGGCGTTCGACCTCAACCCCGATCCCACGCCCGGCCAGAAGACGCTTTCGACGCTGATCGACACCGGCGACGGCGCGGCCGACCTCGACCTCGCGCGATCCGTCGCCGGGTTCTTCCGTGTCAACGCAACGCTGGCGGACGAGATGATCCGCGAGGTGACCGCCGCCGTGAGCCCGTGGCGATCAGTCGCCTCGTCGTTCGGGCTTTCGACCTCGGAGATCGAGGGGATGGCGCCGGCGTTCGTCGTCGGGAAGTGACCCCTGGCGGCGGCGCAGTCGTGCGTCAGTGCGTCTGGTGGGCGAGGAACCCGGCGCAGCTGTCTACCGGCGCCTGGAGGCTGTTCGAGGGCCGCCCAGATCCGTGCCGCGGGTGGAGGGCCGGCACTTCCCCCTCAAGATCAGGGGACGTTCGCGGTCGACTGTCGGACCTGATCGGCATGCTTGACCCGTGATGGCAACGGTGCTCGACCGCGTGCAACGACTGGCGGCTGCCGTGGTGCAGCCGATGCGCGCCTCGTGGAAGGTGTGGCGATGAGCCACTCGTTCGAGGTCACGGCAGGAGCGCACGGGTCGCCGGTCGTCCTTCATGTGCCGCACTCATCGACTGTCATCCCTGACGCGGAACGCGCCCGGATCCTGCTCGACGACGACGGCCTCGCGGCTGAGCTGCGCGCCATGACCGACGCCCACACGGCGCTGGTCGCGGATCGGGCCGCGCTCCTGGCCGCGACCACACCGTGGCAGTTCGTGAACGGGCTCTCCCGTCTCGTGGTCGATCCGGAGCGGTTCACCGACCCGGATCTCGAGGAGATGGAAGCCGTCGGCATGGGTGCGGTCTACACCGCGACTCACGACCTCCGTCGGCTGCGCGACGACGATCCCCACCACCGGGCCGAGCTCATCACCAGGCACTTCCGGCCTTACGCGGATGCGCTGGCCGACTTCGTCGACGAACGACTCGCGGCGACTGGTCGTGCCGTCATCATCGACGTGCACTCGTTTCCTACGGGTGCCCTGCCCTACGAACGGCACAAGGACCTACGCCGCCCCGAGATCTGCCTCGGTGTCGATGACGAGCACACGCCGGACATGGTGCTCCGCGCGGCGCGAGATGCCTTCGCCAGCTTCGACGTTGGGGTGAACGAACCGTTCATCGGGACCTACGTGCCGACCCGGCACTACGGCAAGGATCCTCGGGTCTCCTCGATCATGATCGAGATCCGCCGCGACATCTATCTTGCGAGCGACGGCGAGCCAATGGAGGCCGGCGTCCACGCGTTGGCGTTTGCACTCGGTCGTCTCATCGACGCCGTCGACCGGTGACATGCAACGCGACCAGAGCAAATCCCGCGCTGCGCAGCGTGGGTGCGGTCAGTGGCGAGGAGCTCAACCAGCTTCTGCGCAATGTCTACAAAGTGCTGCTCACCCGAGGCATTGTCGGCACCTTGATGTACTCGACCGGCCCCGAAACACAGACGGCCAGGCCATCCACGCGGACACGCAATTCGTGTAGGACGTGAAGCTGATCGCCGGGCTCGGTCGTAGCCTGCCGTCATGACTCATCCCGTACGCGCTGCCATCGAGGCTCGCGACATCGACGCCCTCAAGGCCCTCTTCGCCGACGACATCGTCTTCAACAGCCCTGTGGCCTTCCACCCCTTCACCGGCCGCGCGACCGTCGCCGAGGTGCTCGCCAACGTCATGGAGGTCTTCACCGACTTCGTGTACGTCGACGAGCTCGCCGGCGACGGCACGCACGGTCTCGTCTTCACCGCCGGTGTGGGCGGCCGTGCCGTGCAGGGCCTCGACCACCTCCGCTACGACGACGCGGGGCTCGTCTCCGAGTTCACGGTCATGGTGCGTCCGCTCTCCGGCGTCATCGCCCTGGCGGAGGCGATGGGTCCGCGCGTGGCCCACCTCGCGAAGGGTTGACCGCTGGACGCTCGAGCGCCGTCCGGTGCGCAGAGCAGACCCGCCCCCGGTGTCGAGACGGGCGTCAGCGGCTCCGGCTGGTGTAGGCGTCCCAGACCTGGTGTGCCTGGTCCGCACTGAGCTTCGCGATCTCGGTGTACGGCATGCCCACCACCTTGGTGAGCACACTCACCAGCCACTCCGGTGCGGCGTCGTTGACGGGCTCGATTGCTGCGTCGAGGCCAAGCGCGAGCCTGCTGAGGGATTCGATGGCTTCGGACAACGGGACCGTGCGCGGGTCGCGGCCCAACATCGCGACTCGCTGGCGCATCTCGACGTAGACCTCGGAGTCGGACCGCGCGCCGACAGCCCACACCTGCGCGACATCGACGATCGTCGCTCCGGAGGCATCGTGGGTGACGCGCCACACGACACGCCAGTCCCGATCACCGACGACGAGCTTCCGGAACCCGATCAGCGCTCCGCGGAGCACATCGCCTGCTTCGGGGTCGCGTTCGAGCATCAGGCACTTCTTCAGCGCCCACCGGACGACCTGAGGGTTACCTGAGCGCGCGAGCAGATCGAGGTCGGCGATCGCCGCATCGGTCAACCGCACGACGACACCAGTGGCCTCGGGGTGCCTTCCGGTGCGCCGGACTCGAGCGGCTGGGTCAGACGGGCGCTTGCGCCCCGTCACTCGCGGCCGGCCGCCAGATCGGCCGCCAGCTCCCCCTCGAGGTCGGCTCGGGTGAACCCGAACCGGGTGATCGCGGCGTCCAGGTCGGTCCGTTCGCCCGTGTCGGTGGCCAGCCGGGCGAACACCAGCACCGCGTCGTGCAGGTCGCTCTCCAGCCGACTGATGTCGTCGAGATGGCGCATGCTCACCACGGCCGCCACGGCCTTGCCGTGCCGCTCCACGACGACGTCCTCGCCCAGCTCCGCTGCACGGACCAGCTTGGGCAGACCTCGGGATGCCGCCTCGGTCACCGAGACCACGTGGGGTGTGGATGCCAGGATTCTCACAGGCAGAACTGTCCAGATTTCTGAGCAGGCTGTCAAGGCGTCACGGGGGTCACCTGGACGCCTCACCTCGTCCTGGAACCTGGCGGGCCAGACCAGAACGTCCGCTATCCGGCGGCTGACAGGTACGCGAGCCCTAGGCGGGGAAGCGGAGTCGCTCGAGCGGTTGTCCGGTGATGTCGGCGATGAGGTCGAAGTCCATGTCCACATGCAGGACCGTGAGCCCAGCCAGCTCCGCCGTAGCCGACACCAGGAGATCGGGGATGGACGGCGCGCGATGATGACCGAGGTCTGCCAAGCGCATCTGGACCTCGCAGGCGCGGTCCTCGATCTCGGGCGTCTGGTACTCGATGGGCATGGCGGACAGCGGCGGTCGGCGGGTGGCAGCACGCAGGTCAGCGCCCGATCTCGACGCGAAGCCAACCTCGAGTCGCGTCACGGTGGCCATCCTCACGAGACCGCGTTCGATCCGGGCTGCCCACTCTGCAGCGTCAGCGCAGGCGCCGAGGCGAGCGAGGGCGGCGGTGTCGATGAGCCACTCCGTCACCGCCAGGCGTCCTTCATGACGTCGGGATCTGCTACGTCGGCGAAAGCTCCGCCGAACCACGCGAGGTCGGCAACGGTGACCGGGCCGGCGCCGGTCCTCGACTCCTGGGCCAGCCGGCGCCGTAGGAACTCGCTGCGCGACAAGCCGAGCCTGGCGGCGCGGGCGTCGAGGGCTGCGACGACGTCGTCGGGCACGTCTCGCACGAGAACGTCGGTCATGGAGGACCTCCTGATATCTCACGATCGCGCCTGGTGTCGCTGCGCTGCCAGGACGTTGTCAGGGGCTGCCCGTAGGGTCGAGAACACGACCGGAACGGGGATCCCATGTTCTTGATCGACGACACGATCGTCTACTCCGCCAGCGATCTCTCGGCCGCGGCCGGGTGCGAGCTCGCCGTGCTGCGCACGCTCGACCGCAAGCTCGGCCGCGTGGTGCAGGAGTCCGAGAGTGACGCCATGCTCCAGCGCCTCGCGCACCTCGGCGAGGCGCACGAGGCCCGGGTGCTCACCGACTACCGCGAGGCCCACGGCACCTGGACCCCGCCCCGCGCGGGCGGCGTCGCGGAGATCGCGGTGACCCGCGACTACAGCGCAGCGTCGCTGCTGGCCAGGCTCGACGAGACACTGGCGGCCTTGCGCGGCGGTGCCGACGTCGTGTTCCAGGGGTCGTTCTTCGACGGCCGGTTCCACGGCCGGTCCGACTTCCTGGTGCGACGTGGTGACGCCTATGCGGTCTACGACACCAAGCTCGCGCGCCACGCCAAGATCACCGCGCTGCTGCAGCTCGCGGCGTACGCCGACCAGCTCGAACGGGCCGGCATCGCGGTTCACCCGCAGGTCGGGCTGATCCTCGGCGACGGCGCGGAGTCGCTGCACGACGTGCGTGACCTGCTGCCGGTCTACCGCGAGCGTCGAGTGCGCCTCCAGGCGATCCTCGACGAGCACCAGCGCGAGGTGGGTGCCGTCGAGTGGAACGACCCGCGCTACGTCGCGTGCGGTCGTTGTCCCGTCTGCGCGGCGGAGGTCGAGAGTCATCGTGACCTGCTGCTCGTGGCCCAGCTGCGGGTGACCCAGCGCAAGGTGCTGCGCCAGAACGGGATCGAGACGATCGAGCAGCTCGCCATCTCGACGAGCCCGGTCGCGGGTATCGCGGAGTCGACGCTCGGCCGGCTGCGTGCCCAGGCCGCGATGCAGGTCGCGCAGGAGGCCCGGTCGCCGCTGCCCAACGGGCAGCCCGACGTGACCGCGGTCGTGGTGGCCACCAAGGCGCTCAAGGCACTGCCGATGCCCGATCCCGGCGACATCTTCTTCGACTTCGAGGGCGACCCGCTCTGGGCCGAGGCGGGGTCGACCGAGTGGGGCTTGGAATACCTCTTCGGCGTGATCGAGGGAGACACGCAGGCGTTCATCCCGTTCTGGGCCCACGACCGGGCGCAGGAGCGCCAGGCGCTCGTCGACTTCCTTGCCTACGTCGACGCGCGCCGTGCCGCGCATCCAGCGATGCACATCTATCACTACGCGGCGTACGAGAAGACCGCGCTGCTGCGTCTCGCCGGCCGGCACGGGGTGGGGGAGGAGCAGCTCGACGACCTGCTGCGCGCCGGCGTGCTCGTCGACCTCTACGCCACGGTGCGCCAGAGCATCCGGGTCTCGCAGCCGTCGTACTCGCTGAAGAAGCTCGAGCCGCTCTACATGGGCGACGAGCTGCGTGACGACACCGGCGTCACGACCGCCGCCGACTCCATGGTCGAGTACGCGCACGCCTGCTCGCTGCGCGACGCCGGAGACGAGGTCGGCTACGACGAGGTCATCGCGAGCATCGCCGACTACAACCGCTATGACTGCCGCTCGACACTGCGGCTGCGCGACTGGTTGCGTGAGATGGGCTCGGCCGCGGGGGTGACCTGGTCGATCGAGCCGGGCGCTGTTGAGCTGCCGGTGCCGCCCGCCGAGCCGGACCCGCTCGAGGTCGAGCTGCGCGCCCGCGCGGGCGAGGCGCCCCGGGCCGACCGCACTGCCGACGAGCAGGCCTTCGCGATGCTCAGCGCGGGGCTCGGCTACCACCGGCGTGAGGACAAGCCGTTCTGGTGGGCGCACTTCGACCGGCTCACCGCCCCGGTCGACGAGTGGGCGGCGACCCGCGACGTGTTCCTCGTCGACGCCGCCGAGGTGACGTCGGACTGGGGCAAGGAGGGCAAGAAGCGCAACCTGCGACGCACCCTGGCGCTCACCGGCGAGTGGGGCACGGGGTCGACCCCAGGCCAGGGCAACGTGCACCTCATCGTCGACGACCCGGTGCCCGAGGCGATCGAGGTGCCGATCGGCAGCGTCCGCGGCGCGGCGAAGGCCACCATCGACGGGCTCGAGTCCGCGGTCGACGGCACGGAATCCGTCGTCGTCACCCAGGTGCTGCCCACCGGTGCGGCGCCGTACGACGCGCTGCCGATGGCCATCTCACCCGGCCCGCCGCCGCCGGCCGGGTCGGTCGCCGCGGCCATCCATGAGCTCGCCCAGCGGGTGCACGACGACGGGTTCGTCGCCCAGCCCGGCCTCGACCTGCTGCGACGTCTCGCCCCCCGCCACCCGAGTGGCCCGCTGCCGCGAACGGTCGTCCGGGAGAGCACTCGCATCGACGCCATCGTCTCCGCGCTGCGGGGCCTCGACCGCTCCTACCTCGCGGTCCAGGGCCCGCCCGGCACCGGCAAGACCTACGTCGGGGCTCGCGTGGTCAAGCAGCTCGTCGAGGACGGCTGGCGCGTTGGTGTCGTCGCGCAGTCGCACGCGGTCGTCGAGCACTTCCTCGACAAGGTGCTCGCAGCCGGCCTCCCGGCCACGCGGGTGGGCAAGAAGCTGCCAACACCGGGCACCCGCGAGTGGACCGTCCTCGACCCGGGGGACTACGCCGACTTCCTCACCGCGCACGAGGACGACGGCTGCCTCCTCGGCGGCACGGCCTGGGACTTCACCAACCTCACCCGGGTCGGACGCGGGCAGCTCGACCTGCTCGTGATCGACGAGGCCGGCCAGTTCGCCCTCGCGAACACCCTCGCCGTGTCGGTCGCCGC
>JANMMN010000146.1:0-4035 GCA_031373405.1 Actinomycetes bacterium | reverse complement strand
CACGGTCGTGCTGTCCTTCGCCGCGTCGCTCGGCGTCACGGCCTGGCTCTCCGACCTGCTCGGCTTCGGTTCGTTCAACCCGACGCTCCCGCTGTTCGCCTTCGTGTTCCTCGTCGCGCTGGGCGTCGACTACAACATCTTCCTGATGACCCGGGCGCGAGAGGAGGCCGTGCTGCACGGCACCCGCGACGGGATGCTGCGCGCTCTCGCGCTGACCGGCGGAGTGATCACGAGCGCCGGTCTCGTGCTGGCCGCGACGTTCGCGGTGCTCGGGGTGCTGCCGCTCGTCGCGCTCGCCCAGCTCGGCTTCGTCGTCGGGTTCGGCGTGCTGCTCGACACCCTGCTCGTGCGCACGCTGGTCGTGCCGGGCCTCGTGCTCGATCTCGGCGACCGGGTCTGGTGGCCGGCGAAGGGTTTCGGCGGGGGCGCGGCCGGGGACGGCACGGACGAGCCGGTCGTGGAGGTCAGTCCCGCGCGGGTGTGATCGCGCCGCGCACCTCGCCGAGCGAGATCCGGCCCCCGGAGGTGCTCGGCGCGGTCGCGGTGATCGTGACCTCGTCGCCGTCGTCGAGGAAGCTGACCTCGCCGAGGCCGTCGACGACGAGCGGGTCGCGGCCACCCCACGACAGCTCGAGGAACGACCCGCGCTGACCGGGCTCTGCACCGCTCACCGTGCCGCTGGCGAACAGGTCGCCGGTGCGTAGCGTCGCGCCGTTGCTGGTCAGGTGCGCGAGCTGCTGGCCCGGCGTCCAGTACATCTGCGCGAACGGCGGACGCGACACGACCGCCGTGACCCCGTCCCGGGTCAGCTCGAGAACGAGGTCGAGGTCGAGCGCCCACGGGTCGCCATCGGCGAGGTGGGGCAGTGGTACGGGGTCCTGGGCCGGCGGCGTCACCCGGGCCCCGACCAGGGCCTCGAGCGGGGTCACCCAGGCAGACACGCTCGTCGCGAACGACTTGCCGAGGAATGGCCCGAGCGGGACGTACTCCCATGCCTGGATGTCGCGCGCCGACCAGTCGTTGACGAGGACGACCCCGAAGACGTGATCGGCGAAACTCGTTGCGGGGACGGGGGAGTAGCGCTGCGACGGCGTTCCGACGACGAACCCGACCTCGACCTCGACGTCGAGACGTCGGGTCGGCCCGAAGGTGGGTGCGTCCTCGGTGGGCGCCTTGCGCTGACCGCGCGGACGCACGACCTCGGTGCCGCTGACCACGACCGTTCCGGCGCGCCCGTGGTAGGCGATCGGGAGGTGCTTCCAGTTGGGAGTCAACGCGTCGCCGTCGGGCCGGAACATGCGGCCCACGTTGGTCGCGTGGTGCTCGGAGGAGTAGAAGTCGACGTAGTCCGAGACAGTCCACGGCAACGACGTGACCACCTCGCCGAGCGGGAGCAGGGCCGCGCGCATCATGTCCTCGTGCGCAGTGTCGGTGAGCAGGTGCTGGAGCCGATGGCGTACGTCGCGCCACGCATGCGGACCGAGTGCGAGGAGCGGGTCGAGTGTGCCGTTGCCGAACACTGCCACGCCGTGCGGCACGACGCGCTCGAGCAGGCCGGCATCCTGCAGCCGCGCCAGCGAGAGCGCCTGGTCGCCGATGCGCACCGCGAGCTCGGGGTGCCCGCCGGTGTGCGTGACCACGCCGTAGGGCAGGTGGTCGGTGTCGAAGCCGGAGCCGGTGGCTCCCGCGACCCACGTCGTCACGACGACTCCGCCTCGATCAGCCCGAGCTCGACGAGGTCGGCGAGGGGCTCGTCGATCGAGCACGAGCCGAAGGAGGTGAAGCGTCGGCGTACGGCATGCGGGTCGGCGTCGGCGAGCACAGCGAGCAGCGGCTCGGGATCCCGCTCGGCCAGCAGGGCGGCCACCTGTGCGGTCTCGCGTGCGTCGAGGGCGGCCGCGGTGGCGGCGAGGACGTTGAGGAACCCGTGCTGCTCGGCGCCGTCGGGGGCAGTGTGCCGCAGGGCGCGGTGCAGACCGGCCGTGAGCTTGAAGGCGACCCCGAGGCGCACGCAGGTGACGACCACCTCGGCGAGCTCGGACTCGGTCGGGTGGGCGGACGGCGTCGCGCCGCCGGTGCGGAACTTTGCCCTCTCGGCGCCGTCGCGCCCGATCACGGCGAGCGCGTCCTGCCACCCGAGCGTGCGGGGGATCTCGATGGCCGCGGGCAGGGCGAAGTCGAGCGTGTCGAGCGTGAGCCGCGCCGCCTGCGCCAGGGTGCCCTCGGCCGGCAACGCGACCTCGAGCCCCGCGAGCTCGACCCGGTCGTCGTCGAGCAGGATCGCCCGCGCCTCGGCCGCCGCGACGAGACCGGTGTCGGCCACGAGGACGAGGTCGAGCGGCTCACTCGTCGGCTCGGCGTCGAGGACGTCGAGCACACCGCCCAGCGCCGACACGGGCGCGAGGAACGGACCCATGAGAAAGCCGGTATCGGCCCGGCGACGGGCGCGGTGGGCGCGCACCGCCCGGTCGAGGGGTGCGAGCCCGGGCGGGAACACCGCGGCATCGTCGACGAGCGCGGTGACCAGCAGCGCGGCCCGGCCGCCGTCCAGGCCGGCGCGATCGGCCGGGGTCAGGGTTGACACGAGGGCAACGGTAGCCGACCGTACTGTCAGAGGACATTGGCGTCCGTAAAACGGTGCCAGGAAAGGCGGCCAGCATGCCGTTCTACCGCAGCCTGGGTGACGTCCCGCGCAAGCGGCACACGGCGCACCGCCGCCCCGACGGCGGCCTCTACGCCGAGGAGCTCGTCGGCATCGAGGGCTTCAGCCACGACTCGGCGCTGCTCTACCACCGGCACCGCCCGACCGCGATCGTCGACGCGGTCGCCGTGGCCGAGGGCGACCCCGGGCTGGCGCCCAACCTCCCGCTGCTGCCGGCGCACTTCCGCACGCACGCGCTCGGTGCGCCCGCCGCCGTCGACGCGGTCGTGGGCCGCGAGCTGCTGCTCGGCAACGGCGACGTCCGGCTCGCCTACGTCGCGGCAACCGCCCCGAGCCCGCTCTACCGCAATGCGATCGGCGACGAGGTCCTCTACGTCGAGTCGGGTGCCGGGATCGTCGAGACGTCCTACGGCGCACTCACGGTGAGCGCCGGCGACTACGTCGTCATTCCGACGTCCACCACCCACCGCGTGCTGCCCAGTGGCCCAGATCCTCTGCGGCTGTTCATCATCGAGGCCTTCGGCCATGTCGGACCTCCTCGGCGCTACCTGTCGCCGCGCGGGCAGTTCCTCGAGCACTCCCCGTGGTGCGAGCGCGACATCCGTGGCCCCGAGGAGCTGCACGAGGTCGACGGCACCGACGTCGACGTGCTGGTCCGCTCCCGTGCGGGACTGACCCGCTACACCTACGCGAACCATCCGTTCGACGTGGTCGGGTGGGACGGCTGCAACTACCCCTACGTCGTGTCGATCCATGACTTCGAGCCGATCACCGGACGCCTGCACCAGCCTCCGCCCGTGCACCAGATGTTCGAGGGGCCGAGCTTCGTGGTGTGCTCGTTCGTGCCGCGCCTGTTCGACTACCACCCCCTGGCGATCCCCGCGCCGTACAACCACGCCAACGTCGACAGCGACGAGGTGCTCTTCTACTGCGGTGGTGACTTCATGAGCCGCAAGGGCGCCGGCATCGAGGCCGGGTCGATCTCGCTGCACCCCGCGGGGTTCACCCACGGCCCGCAGCCCGGCAGCGTCGAGGCCTCGATCGGTGCGACGGCCACCGACGAGCTCGCGGTCATGGTCGACACGTTCCGACCGCTGGAGATCGCGGACGCGGCCCGGCGCTGCGAGGACCCGGCGTATCCCTGGACCTGGAGCGGCCGAGGCCCCGGCTGAGTCAGGAGTCCTGGCCGACGGCTCCGAGGCTCCCGAACCCGGGCCCTGCGAGGGTCAGCGTGGACTCCACCCCGTGCCGACCCGTGCAGTGCTCGGGGACGGCGCGCCGAAACGCCCGAAATACGGACGATGCGGGCGTTACCCGACATCCGTATGGTGGTCTGGATCAAGCCTCAGTCAGGGCATGACGACTCATGACTG
>JANMMN010000126.1:0-24249 GCA_031373405.1 Actinomycetes bacterium | reverse complement strand
CTTCCACCGACGAGGCGCAGGAGAAGGCCGGCATCGCTGTCGCCCGCTCGGTGCGGCTCGCGCTCGCCGGCGAGCTCGTTCCCGACGCCGTCAACGTCAAGGGTGGCTCCATCGCCGAGGCCGTGCGTCCGGGCATCGCGCTGGCGGAGAATCTCGGCCGGGTGGCCGGCTCGCTGGCCACTGCGCCACTTCAGGCGATCGAGGTCGAAGTGCTGGGCGAGGTCGCCGAGCACGACGTCAAGATCCTCGAGCTCTCTGCGTTGAAGGGTGTCTTCTCCGTCCTCGTCACCGACCCGGTCTCCTACGTCAACGCGCCGGTGCTCGCCGGCGAGCGCGGCGTGGAGGTCTCACTGACGACCTCGACCGAGTCGGCCAACTGGCGCAACCTCGTCCGCGTCAACCTCACGCTCACCGACGGCCAGACCGTCGCGGTCGCCGGCACCGTCACCGGGCCGCGCAGCCTGCAGAAGATCGTCGAGGTTGACGGTTTCGACGTCGACGTTCCCGTCAGCGAGCACCTCGCGTTCCTGCGCTATGCCGACCGCCCCGGCGTCGTCGGCGTCGCGGGCCGGATCCTCGGGGACGCCGGCATCAACATCGGCGGCATGCAGGTCAGCCGCGACGAGGCCGGCGGCCACGCGCTGATCGCGCTCACCGTCGACTCCGTGATCCCGCAGGCCGTGCTCGCCCAGATCGTCGAGGAGGTCGGCGCCACCTCGGTGCGCGCCGTCGACATCGCCCTGTAGTCCTGGGCCCGGTTCCCGCCGTCGCCCTGCCCGGCGTGCCCGCGATCTGACGACCAGGTGCGCTGTCGGCGAACCCTCTGGTGCGCGGCGTCACTCCGGGCGAGGGTGGGCCGCATGAGGCTCCTCGTGCTCGGTGGCACCCAGTTTGTCGGACCCGCGATCGTGCGGGACGCGCTGAAACGCGGGTGGGACGTCACGGTCGCCAACCGTGGCCTGAGCGACACACCCGTGGAGGGCGTGCGTGCCGTGGTGCTCGACCGCACCGAGCCCGATGGCTTCGACCTGCTGGCCGAGGACCGGTTCGACCTCGTCGCCGACACCTGGTCGGGAGCCCCGTACGTCGTCCGTGACGCCGCCCGGGCGCTAGGTGATCAGATCGGGCGCTGGGTCTACGTCTCGAGCCGCTCGGTCTACGCCTGGCCGCCGCCGCGCCACGGCGACGAGTCAGCGCCGCTCGAGGACGGCGACCCGGACGACGACGCCACGGACTACCCGCGCGACAAGCGGGGAGGCGAGCTGGCGCTTGAGCGCGAGCTGGGCCCGGACCGCGTCATCGCCCTGCGTGCTGGGCTGATCCTCGGTCCGCGCGACAACGTGGGGCGCCTGCCCTGGTGGTTGCGACGCATCGCCCGAGGCGGCCGCACGCTGGCACCTGACCGGCCCGGCCTGCCCATCCAGTACGTCGACCCTCGCGACCTGGCCGCCCTCGGCCTCGACGCCGCGGCGGAGGGGCGCAGCGGCCCGGTCGACGTCGTGTGCCCGCCCGGGTCGGTGACCCTCGGCGAGCTGCTCACGACCTGCGTCGAGGTGACCGGCAGCGACGCCGTGCTCGACTGGATCGACCCGGCCTTCCTGCTCGAGGCCGACGTCGCGCCGTGGACCGAGCTGCCGGTGTGGCTGCCCGAGAGCGAGGAGGTCTACGCCCTGCACACCAGCGACGTGGCGAAGGCGATCTCGTGGGGCATGCGCAACCGCCCGGTGCGCGAGACTGTCGAGGACTGCTGGACGTGGGTGCAGGAGGTCGACGCCGCCGGCACCGCGCCGCCGCCCCGCAACGACGTGGGCCTCGACCCGGCCAAGGAAGACGCCGTGCTCGCGGCCTGGGACGCCCGCCGCTGACCGGATGGACGGCGTTGCGGCTACTCGGCCGACTCGCGCTCGGCGCGGTTGACCGCGCTGACGACCGCCTTGAGGGAGCTCGTGACGATCGACGGGTCGACGCCGACGCCCCACAGGACCCGTCCGCCGACAGCGCACTCGAGGTAGGCGGCTGCGGCCGCGTCGCCGCCGGAGCTCATCGCGTGCTCGTGGTAGTCGAGCACGCGCACGTCAACGCCGTAGGTCGCCATGGCCTCGCAGAACGCCGCGATCGGGCCGTTGCCCGAACCTGTGATCTCGACCTCGGCGCCCCCGTCGGCGATGACCACGCGGACGTGCGTCTCGCCGTCGACGGTGGAGTCCTGAGCGATCGTGCGCAGCGCGAACCGGCCCCACGCAGCGGCCGGGTTCGGGAGGTACTCGTCCTGGAAGTACTCCCACATCGCCGTGGGCGAGACCTCGCCGCCCTCGCTCTCGGTCACCCGCTGCACCACCGCGCTGAACTCGATCTGGAGACGCCGCGGCAGCTCGAGCTTGTGCTCGGTCTTCATGATGTAGGCGACGCCGCCCTTGCCCGACTGCGAGTTGACCCGGATGACCGCCTCAGAGCTGCGGCCGACGTCCTTCGGGTCGATCGGCAGGTACGGGACCTCCCAGCGGAAGTCCTCGACGGGTACGCCGGCGGCGGCCGCGTCGCGGTTCATCTCCGCGAAGCCCTTGTTGATCGCGTCCTGGTGCGAGCCGGAGAACGCGGTGAAGACCAGGTCGCCGCCGTACGGGTGACGCTCGTTGACCGGAAGCTGGTTGCAGTACTCCACCGTGCGCCTGATCTCGTCGATGTTGCCGAAGTCGATCTGCGGGTCGATGCCCTGGCTGAACAGGTTCATGCCGAGGGTGACCAGGCAGACGTTGCCCGTGCGCTCGCCGTTGCCGAACAGGCAGCCCTCGATCCGGTCGGCCCCGGCCATGAAGCCGAGCTCCGCAGCGGCCACGGCGGTGCCGCGGTCGTTGTGCGGGTGCAGCGAGAGCACGAGGGAGTCGCGTCGGGCCAGGTTGCGGTGCATCCACTCGATCGAGTCGGCGTAGACGTTCGGGGTCGCCATCTCCACCGTCGCCGGCAGGTTGACGATCGCCTTGCGGTCAGGCGTGGGCTCCCACACGTCGAAGACCGCATCGCAGACCTCGACGGCGAACTCGAGCTCGGTGCCGGTGTAGGACTCGGGGGAGTACTCGAAGTAGACCTCGGTGCCGGTGAGGTTCTCGGCGTGCTTGAGGCACAGCTGCGCACCGTGCACGGCGATGTCCTTGATCCCGTCACGGTCCAGACCGAAGACCACCCGGCGCTGCAGGGTCGAGGTCGAGTTGTAGAGGTGGACGATCGCCTGGGATGCGCCGGCGATGGACTCGTACGTGCGCTCGATCAGGTGCTCGCGGGCTTGGGTGAGCACCTGGATCACGACGTCGTCGGGGATCAGGTCGGACTCGATCAGCTGGCGGACGAAGTCGAAGTCGGTCTGCGAGGCCGACGGGAAGCCGACCTCGATCTCCTTGTAGCCCATCTCGACGAGCAGCTGGAACATCCGCAGCTTGCGCGCCGGCGTCATCGGGTCGATGAGTGCCTGGTTGCCGTCGCGGAGGTCGACCGCAGCGAACCGCGGCGCTCGGGTGATGACCTTCGTCGGCCAGGTGCGGTCGGGCAGCGCGATCGGCGTGAAGGGGGAGTAGCGGCGCCAGGCCATCGGGGAGGGCGTCTGGGCGTTGCGTACGTCGTAGGACGGGGCGTCGTGGTCGGTGCTGGTCACGGAGGTCCTCGCTGGATTCTGGTGCGGTCAGGGGGCCGGGATCGGGGTGGACCCGATCGACCGGCACGACGGCACCCCGCAGCGAGGAGGCCGGTCGCTAGGCCCCGCTGCGGCCGCTAAGGAGCAGGCTCGCGTGAGTCATCGAGGGCCACGGTAGCAGCGCCCGGTGTCGAGATCGGTCCCGGGTGAGTCGCTGCTTCCACATGGTGAGACGGCGGTGTCGGATGGTGGGACGCGGCGTAGCCTCCAACTCATGTCGACGCAGTACCGCCTCGCGGTTGTCCCCGGTGACGGGATCGGGACCGAGGTCGTGGCCGAGGGCCTCAAGGTCCTCGATGTCGTGGCGGCGCGTCACGGGATCTCCTTCGACCGCACCGAGTACGACCTCGGCGCGCGTCGATACAACGCGACCGGCGAGGTCCTGCCCGACTCCGTCCTCGGTGAGCTCGCTCGCACCGACGCGATCCTGCTCGGCGCCGTGGGCGACCCGAGCGTGCCTCCGGGCGTGCTCGAGCGCGGTCTGCTGCTCAAGCTCCGCTTCGAGCTCGACCACCACGTCAACCTGCGTCCGGTGAAGCTCTACCCCGGCGTGAGCACGCCGCTGGCAGGCAAGGGCCCGGAGCACATCGACCTGGTCGTGTGCCGCGAGGGCACCGAGGGGCCGTACGCCGGTGCCGGTGGCGTCCTGCGCTAGGGAACGACCCACGAGATCGCGACCGAGGAGAGCGTCAACACCAGGTTCGGCGTCGAGCGGATCATCCGTGACGCGTTCGACCGCGCGACCCGTCGTCGCAACAAGGTGACGCTCGTGCACAAGACCAACGTGCTCGTGCACGCCGGTGACCTGTGGGCGCGCGCGTTCGGCGCGGTCGCCGCCGAGTACGCCGGTGTCGAGACCGACTACTGTCACGTCGACGCGGCGAGCATGTACCTGCTCACCAGCCCCGAGCGCTTCGACGTCGTGGTCACCGACAACCTCTTCGGCGACATCATCACCGACATCGGGGCGGCGATCGCGGGGGGAATCGGGCTCGCGGCAAGCGGAAACGTCAACCCGGCCCGCACGACGCCCAGCATGTTCGAGCCGGTGCACGGCTCCGCGCCCGACATCGCGGGTCAGGGCAAGGCCGACCCCACCGCGACGGTGCTGAGCGTCGCGATGCTGCTCGACCACCTCGGCGAGCACGTGGCGGCGGCAGAGGTCGAGGCGGCCGTGGCTGCCGACCTCGCCGCTCGCGGCACGACGGTGCGATCCACGGTGGCGATCGGCGACGCGCTCGCGGAGCGAGTAGCCGGCTGATCCGGCCGGGCACCCCGGTCGGATCAGGCCCCGCTGCCCGCATCCGACTGCTCCGAGAGGTAGTTTCACGCCATGTCGACGTCGACGATCGCCCGTACTCCCAGCACGTCGCCGCGCTCCGCCGAGGAGATCGCGGCCATCCTCGAGAACCCCGGCTTCGGCCGAGTCTTCACCGACCACATGGTGACCATCCGGTGGACCGAGGCAGCCGGCTGGCACGACGCCGCACTGGTCCCGTACTCAGCCATCCCGATGGACCCGGCGACCAACTTCATCCACTACGGCCAGGCGATCTTCGAGGGGCTCAAGGCCTACCGGCAGCCCGACGGCTCGATCGCGTCGTTCCGGCCCGAGGCCAACGCCGCGCGCTTCGGCCGCTCGGCTGCACGGCTCGCGATGCCGGAGCTGCCGGAGTCGCTGTTCCTCGCCTCGATCGAGGCGCTCGTCGACCAGGACTCGGCGTACGTGCCGGACGACCCGGAGAAGTCGCTCTACCTGCGGCCGTTCATGTTCTCCACCGAGGTCGGCCTGGGCGTGCGTCCCGCGAACGAGTACCTCTACGTGCTCATCGCCTCACCGGCCGGCGCCTACTTCCCGCGCGGGCTGACGCCGGTTTCGGTGTGGTTGTCGACGGAGTACGTGCGCGCTGCTCCGGGAGGCACGGGCGAGGCCAAGTGCGCCGGCAACTACGCAGCATCGCTGCTTGCTCAGGCCTCGGCTGCGGCTCAGGGCTGCGACCAGGTCGTGTGGCTCGACGCGGTCGAGCACCGCTGGGTCGAGGAGATGGGCGGGATGAACCTGTACTTCGTCTTCGGCTCAGGTGCGGACGCCAGGATCGTCACCCCGTCGCTCACGGGCAGCCTGCTGCCGGGCATCACCCGCGACTCGCTGCTCAGTGTCGCGAAGGACCTCGGCTTCGGTGCCGAGGAGGGACGCATCAACGTCGAGGAGTGGCGCGAGGGCAACGCTTCGGGCGACATCACCGAGGTCTTCGCCTGTGGCACCGCTGCGGTGATCACCCCGGTCGGCTCGGTGAAGAGCGCCGACCACGAGTGGACCGTCGGGGACGGCGGTTCGGGCCCGATCACGATGGCTCTGCGCCAGGCCCTGCTCGACATCCAGACCGGCCGGGCGCAGGACGCCCACGGCTGGATGCGCACGATCGTCGCCGCGGGCTGAGGGTTAGCCCGCGGCCGCTGACGGGTCGGTCGTGAGGGCGCTGGACGATGGCTCGGGTGCGGCCGACGTCGGCGGCGGAGTCGGCATCGAGGGGCTCGGCGGCTCAGCTGTCGGCGTCGTGTCGGGAGGGGGCGCAGGCGGCGTGCTGGTGGGGCTCGGCGTCCGGCTCGCCGCGGCGCTGGCGGAGCCGCTCGGGCTCGCGGTGCCGCCACTCGACGCGGTCCTCGTGCCGCCCTGACCCGCCAGCGGCCCGTAGAACACGCTCGAGGCGAGGAACTGGCGCCTGGCGCGCGGGGCGTCGGGGTCGAGCGGGGAGCAGCCGGCCGACGCCGCAGCGAAGGCCTCCGCTCTGGCCTGTGCGCCGAGCTCGGTGGCGTGGATGCCGTCACCGGAGAGCCACGCCGGGTGGGCGGCGACCGCATCGGTCCAGCGCAGGATCGAGACGTTGCTGCGCCCGGCACTCGCCCGGGCCAGTGCGGCGTTGAGGTCGGACTTGGGGTCGCCGACCCGGTCCGGACGTTCGATGTCGACCCACACGACGCAGCGCTGCGGACCGAGGCGGTCCAGGATCGTGCGGGCTCCGGCCTCGACGTCGGCGGCGAGCTCGTCGTTGGTGCCGATGCTGATGATGACCACGGGCGGGATGTTGCCGAGCCGAGCGAGGGCCCGGGCCGCCCACGCGGTGGAGCGGCCGACCTCCGCCTCGTAGCTGACGTAGCGGTCGGGGAGCAGATCGGCGAGCCACGGGTAGACCGTCAGCGCCAACGAGTCACCGAGCACGAGGGTCGGTTGCGAGGGCGAGAGCATGGGGGCGGTTGACGCCGACACAGCTGCACCGACGGGACCTCCTGAGGCAGCCGGGTCGACGGGGTCGGTGGAGCCGGTGGCCCCCGACGATGCGCCGGCGGTCGGCCCGGCAGGAGTACGGGTCAGCGCGTACGCCGTGACCACTCCCGCTGCCAGCATGATCGCGACGACACCAGCGACGACGGCTCCGGCACCGAAGCGCAGGGGGGCACTGTGGTGCGGCACGGCGGCAGGTGCGAACGGCACGGTGTGCGGATGGCCGTGCAGGGCGTGGGTGTGCGGCTCAGCCGGGAAGGGACCGATGACGGCCGGCTGCGGCACGGTGTCCTCGCGGGGGTCGACCGCTGGCCGGACCTCGGCGGGGCCATCGGCGCCCGGCGAGGTCCGCGGCAGCGCGGTGTCGTCCACCGGGCGAGTTTACGGTCCATCCCGACCGCTGAGACGTGGGTGTCCGGCGCCGGGGCGGGTGTGGCACTCTGGGGAGCATGACCGGCACGGTGATCATTACCTAGCGCGTCCGCGACCCATGTCGCCGACGCGCAGCCTCTCGCACCCGTGCGGGGGGCCTTTTTGTTGCCCGGACCACGCCGCAGATCGACTGAGAAGGAACCCTGATGGCCACCACCTCCGACGACTTCCACGTCTACGACACGACGCTGCGCGACGGTGCACAGCGCGAGGGCATCTCCTACTCCGTCTCCGACAAGCTCGCCGTCGCACGACTCCTCGACGAGCTCGGCGTCGCGTTCATCGAGGGTGGCTGGCCGGGTGCGCTGCCCAAGGACACCGAGTTCTTCGCCCGTGCCGCGACCAAGCTCGACCTCCGCCACGCCCAGCTCGTCGCGTTCGGGGCGACCCGGAAGGCCGGGATCGCCGTGGCAGACGATCCCCAGGTGCAGGCGCTGCTGGACTCGCACGCCCCGGTGATCACGCTCGTCGCGAAGTCCGACGTGCGCCACGTGGCGCAGGCGTTGCGGACGACGCCGGAGGAGAACCTCGCCATGGTGCGCGACACGGTCGCCCACCTCGTGGCCGCCGGACGCCGCGTGTTCGTCGACTGCGAGCACTTCTTCGACGGCTACGTCGCCGATCCCGACTACGGCGTGGAGCTGCTCACGGTCGCCGCCGCAGCCGGCGCCTCGGTCGGTGTCCTCTGCGACACCAACGGCGGCACTCTGCCGAGCCGGATCGGTGCCGTCGTCGCCGACGTCCTGGGGCGCAGCGGCGTACGCCTGGGCATCCACTGCCAGGACGACACCGCCTGTGCCGTCGCCAACACGATCGCCGCGGTGGAGGCGGGCGCGACCCACGTGCAGTGCACGGCCAACGGATACGGCGAGCGCACCGGCAACGCCGACCTGTTCGCCGTCGTCGCGAACCTCGAGCTCAAGCTCGATCGGCGCGTGCTGCCCGCGGGCAAGCTCGCCGAGATGGTGCGCGTCTCGCACGCCATCGCCGACATCGCCAACCTTCCCCCGAACACGCACCAGGCCTACGTGGGTGTCTCGGCGTTCGCGCACAAGGCGGGCCTGCACGCGAGCGCTCTCAAGGTCAATGCGGCGCTCTACAACCACATGGACCCCGAGCTGGTCGGCAACGACATGCGCGTCCTGGTGACCGAGATGGCCGGTCGTGCCTCGGTCGAGCTCAAGGGTCGTGAGCTCGGCATCGACCTCTCCGAGGACGGCGCCGTCCTCGGGCGCGTCGTCGAGCGGGTCAAGGCGCTCGAGAGCAACGGGTGGACCTTCGAGGCAGCGGACGCGTCCTTCGAGCTGCTGCTGCGCGACGAGATGGCGGGGGAGCGGCGCCGCCACTTCACGGTGGAGTCCTGGCGCACCATCGTCGAGCAGGGTCCGGACGGCCGCGTGGTCAGCGAGGCGACCGTGAAGGTGCACGCCGAGGGCGAGCGGATCATCTCGACCGGCGAGGGCAACGGTCCGGTCAACGCCCTCGACAATGCGCTGCGGGCCGGGCTCACTGCTGCCTACCCGGAGCTGGCCTCGCTCGACCTCGTCGACTACAAGGTGCGCATCCTCGACGGTGGCACCGGTACCGATGCGGTGACCCGGGTGCTCGTGGGCACGAGCAACGGCGTCGAGGAGTGGACCACGGTCGGAGTCCACGAGAACGTCATCGCCGCGTCGTGGCTCGCACTGGAGGACGCCGTGACCTTCGGCCTGCTGCGTGCCGGACGTGTGGCGGGGACGGCCGCGCCGACGCAATAGGCTCACCGGGTGCGCATTGCCAGGTTTGCAGGTCCGGATGGCATCGTCGGGTTCGGCGTCGTCGACGGGGCAGGTCCCGACGGGGCCACCGGTCCGGACACGACCATCACGCCCATCGCGGGCCACCCGTTCGGGCCGCTCGAGGCCTCCGGGCCACCCGTGGCTTTCGCCGAGGTACGCCTGCTGGCACCTGTGCTGCCGAGCAAGATCATCGCGGTGGGCAAGAACTACGCCGACCACGCCGCCGAGATGGGTGGTGAGGTGCCGCTCGAGCCGGTCATCTTCCTCAAGCCGTCGACCTCGGTGGTCGGCCCCGGCGACCGGATCGACCTCCCGCCTCAGTCCGAGCGGGTCGAGCACGAGGCCGAGCTCGCGATCGTCATCGGTCGGCTGTGTCGCGAGGTGCCGCTCCGTCGGGTGCCCGAGGTCGTCCTCGGCTACACCTGCGCCAACGACGTCACCGCCCGCGACCTGCAGAACCTCGACGGCCAGTGGGGCCGGGCCAAGGGCTTCGACACGTTCTGCCCCCTCGGCCCGTGGATCGACACCGAGGCCGACCCGTCCGACCTGATGGTGCGCGCCTCGGTCAACGGGGAGGTGCGTCAGCAGGCCAGCACGGCGCAGCTGGTGCGTCCGGTCGCTGAGCTCGTGAGCTGGATCAGCAACGTCATGACGCTGCTGCCCGGCGACGTGATCCTCACCGGCACCCCGGCGGGGGTCGGCCCGCTCGTCGAGGGCGACTCCGTCTCGATCTCGATCTCCGCCATCGGCACTCTCACCAACCGGGTGGTCCTGCGTGACTGACACGACCCTGCCACCGACCGGGTCCGCACCGGTGCGGGTGCGGTTCTGCCCGTCGCCGACGGGCAACCCGCACGTCGGCATGGTGCGCACCGCGCTGTTCAACTGGGCCTATGCGCGACGCATGGGAGGCACCTTCGTCTTCCGGATCGAGGACACCGACTCCGCGCGCGACTCCGAAGCCTCCTACGACGACCTGCTCGGTGCGCTGCGCTGGCTCGGTCTCGACTGGGACGAGGGTCCGGAGGTCGGAGGTCCGCACGCGCCGTACCGCCAGAGCGAGCGCCTCGACATCTACGCCGACGTCGCGGCGCGACTGCTGGCGAGCGGCTTGGCCTACGAGTCGTTCTCGACGCCGGACGAGGTCGAGGCGCGGCGCCGGGCGGCCGGGCAGGACGCCAAGCTGGGTTACGACAACGCCGACCGCGACCTCACCGACGAGCAGAAGGCCGCGTTGCGTGCCGAGGGCCGGCTGCCCGTGCTGCGGCTGCGCATGCCCGACCGCGCGATGGCCTGGGACGACCTGGTGCGCGGTGAGGTGTCCTTCGCAGCCGAGCACGTGCCGGACTTCGTCATCGTGCGCGGCAACGGCGAGCCGCTCTACACCCTGGTCAACCCGGTCGACGACGCGCTGATGGGGATCACCCACGTGCTGCGCGGCGAGGACCTGCTCTCCAGCACGCCCCGCCAGCTGGCGATCTACGAGGCGCTCGCGGCGATCGGCGTCGGCGACGGGAGCACGCCGCGCTTCGGTCACCTCCCGTACGTCATGGGCGAGGGCAACAAGAAGCTCTCCAAGCGCGACCCGCAGAGCTCGCTCAACCTCTATCGCGAGCAGGGCTACCTCCCCGAGGGTCTGCTCAACTACCTCGCGCTGCTCGGCTGGTCGCCCGGAGACGACCTGGAGTTCTTCTCGCCGCACGAGATGGCCGCGCTCTTCGACATCACCCGGGTGCAGCCCAACCCGGCGCGGTTCGACCCCAAGAAGTGCCTGGCGATCAACGGCGACTGGATCCGGCACATCGGGGCCGCCGACCTCGCCGTACGCCTCGTGCCCTACCTCGTCGCCGTCGGAGCGATCTCCGGCGCGCCCACCGACGAGCAGCGCACCGTGATCGATGCGGCCGTGCCGCTGGTGCAGGAGCGGATGGCGACGCTGCGCGAGGGCGCCGAGTCGCTGGTCTTCCTCCTGGTGCCCGACGAGGCGTTCCGCATCGACGCCGAGGACCGCGAGCGGGTGCTGACCGCCGAGGCGCGTCCGACCGTGCAGGCGGCGTACGACGCCCTCGCGGGTCTGAGCAGCTTCGACCACGTCTCGGTCGAGGAGTCGCTGCGTGCCGCGCTCGTCGACGGGCTCGGGCTCAAGCCCAAGGTCGCCTTCGGTCCCGTGCGGGTCGCGGTGACGGGGCGACGGATCTCGCCGCCGCTGTTCGAGTCGATCGAGCTGCTGGGTCGCGAGCGCACCCTGCGCCGTCTCGCCGCGGCCCTGGCCTGAGCCACCGCACCTGGGGGCCGGGCGCGGCTCGCCGGATGTGAGGTTCGTCGCGTCCAGCCGGCCCGCACGGCAGTTTGGGTGCGGGTGCGGGGTCGGGCTATGATTCCGCGAGTCACCGACCCGCAGGGGTCGGATGCCTTGGGGTATGGGGTAATTGGCAGCCCAACTGATTCTGGTTCAGTTAGTCTAGGTTCGAGTCCTGGTACCCCAGCGGATCGCGTCGACCGCCCGCGTGCGTGGTGCAGCACCGAAGAGATTTGGTGGTCTCCGAACGCCTCGGGTAGCGTCTCGATCTCGCTGGTCCGGCGCTCCTCTCGCCAGGAGTTCGCCGGGCCGGCACCCACGGCCCCGTTGTGTAGCGGCCTAGCACGCCGCCCTCTCAAGGCGGTAGCGCGGGTTCGAATCCCGTCGGGGCTACGTGGTCCGAAGGCCCGTCACAGCAGTGACGGGCCTTCGTCATGTCTGCCTCGACGGGTCGCCTCGCTTGCTCGGGTGGAGCGGTCAGATCCCGCCGTTGCGGCGCAGCGCGTCAGTGAGGCGTGCGGCGGCGGTGACCACGGCCTGCGCGTGCAGCCGGCCGGGGGACCGTCCGAGCCGTTCCATCGGGCCGCTGACCGACACGGCGGCGACCACGCGGCCGGCAGGCCCGCGGACCGGGGCCGACACCGAGGCGACCCCGAGCTCGCGCTCGCTCACGCTCTGGGCCCAGCCTCGACGGCGTACGCCGGCCAGGGCGGTGGCGTTGAACTTCGCGCCCATCAGCCCGCGGTGCATCCGCTCGGGCTCCTCCCACGCGAGCAGCACCTGGGCGGCCGACCCCGCGTGCATCGTCAGCACGGCGCCCAGGGGCACGGTGTCGCGCAGCCCGGAGAGCCGTTCCGCCGCAGCCACACAGATCCGCTGCTCGGCCTGGCGGCGGTAGAGCTGGCAGGACTCACCGGTCGCGTCGCGCAGCGCGGTGAGCACCGGGCCGGCCGCGGCGAGAAGCCGGTCCTCGCCGGCCGCCGTCGCGAGCTCCGCCAGCCGCGGCCCGAGGACGAAGCGGCCCTGCAGGTCGCGCGCCACCAGCCGGTGGTGCTCGAGGGCCGTCGCGAGCCGGTGCGCGGTGGGTCGGGCCAGTCCGGTGGCCTGCACGAGCCCGGCCAGCGTCAGAGGCCCGGCCTCGAGAGCGCCGAGCACGGTCGCGGCTTTGTCGAGGACGCCGACTCCGCTAGTGTTGTCCATGTCGTGATACTGCCGTCTCACCATACGAGATGGCAAGCAGGGAGCGGATTCATGGGCACCACGCTGTCGGAGAAGGTCTGGGACGCGCACGTCGTACGCCGTGCCGAAGGCGAGCCCGACCTGCTCTACATCGACCTGCACCTCACCCACGAGGTGACCAGCCCGCAGGCGTTCGACGGTCTCCGCGACGCCAGGCGCCCGGTCCGGCGACCCGACCTCACGCTCTCGACCGAGGACCACAACGTCCCGACCATGAACATCGACCAGCCGATCGCCGACCTCGTGTCGCGGACGCAGGTCGACGCACTGCGCGCCAACGCCGCACAGTTCGGCGTCCCGATCTACTCCCTCGGCCACCTCGACCAGGGCATCGTCCATGTCGTCGGTCCGCAGCTCGGGCTCACCCAGCCGGGCATGACCGTCGTGTGCGGCGACTCCCACACCGCGACCCACGGCGCGTTCGGGGCGCTGGCCTTCGGCATCGGCACCAGCGAGGTCGAGCACGTCCTCGCCACGCAGACCCTGCCGCTCAAGCCGTTCGCCACCATGGCGATCACCGTCGAGGGTGCGCTTCCCGACGGCGTCACGGCCAAGGACTTGATCCTCACCGTCATCGCCAGGATCGGCACCGGTGGCGGCCAGGGCTACGTCATCGAATATCGCGGCGCGGCGATCCGCGCGCTGTCGATGGAAGCCCGCATGACCGTGTGCAACATGTCGATCGAGGCGGGCGCGCGGGCCGGAATGATCGCCCCGGACGAGACCACCTTCGCCTACCTCGAGGGCCGTCAGCACGCACCGAAGGGGGCCGACTGGGACGCCGCCCTCGCCGACTGGCGTGGGCTCGTCACCGACGACGACGCCGTCTTCGACCACGAGGTCGTCATCGATGCGAGCACCCTCTCCCCGTTCGTCACGTGGGGAACCAACCCCGGCCAGGGCGTGCCGCTCTCGGCGAGCGTGCCTTCACCCGAGGACTTCACCGACCCCGTCGACCGGGCCGCAGCCGAGCGCGCGCTGCAGTACATGGACCTCGCCGCCGGCACCCCGATGCGCGACATCAGCGTCGACACCGTGTTCGTCGGCTCCTGCACCAACGGCCGGATCGAGGACCTCCGCGCCGCGGCGTCCGTCCTCGACGGGCGCAAGGTCGCCGACGGCGTGACGATGCTCGTCGTCCCCGGCTCGGCGCGGGTGCGCCTCGCCGCGGAGGCCGAGGGCCTCGACGCTGTGTTCACTGCCGCGGGTGCGCAGTGGCGCAACGCCGGGTGCTCCATGTGCATGGGCATGAACCCCGACAAGCTCTCCAGCGGCCAGCGCAGCGCGTCGACCTCCAACCGCAACTTCGAGGGACGTCAGGGCCCGGGTGCCCGCACCCACCTGGTGTCTCCGCAGGTCGCCGCCGCCACCGCGGTGCTCGGCCACCTCGCCTCGCCCGCCGACCTGTCGGCCTGAGAAGGACTGCGAGACATCGACATGGACAAGTTCACGGTCCACACCGGTCGCGCGCTGCCGCTGCGGCGCAGCAACGTCGACACCGACCAGATCATCCCGGGTGAGTACCTCAAGCGGATCACCCGGCACGGGTACGAGGACGCTCTGTTCGCCGAGTGGCGCTCCGAGCCCGGCTTCATCCTCAACGACCCGACCTACGCCGGTGTCTCGGTGCTCGTCGCCGGCCCCGAGTTCGGCACCGGATCCTCCCGCGAGCACGCGGTATGGGCCTTGCAGGACTACGGCTTCCACGCCGTGCTCTCCTCGCGGTTCGCGGACATCTTCCGCGGCAACTCCGGGAAGATCGGCCTGCTCACCGCGGTCGTGGAGCAGGACGTGATCGAGGAGATCTGGGCCCTCATCGAGGCCGACCCGAGCGCCGAGGTCACGGTCGACCTGGTCGAGCGCAAGGTCCGGGTGGGCGACCTGACCGCCCCGTTCGAGGTCGACGACTACGTCCGGTGGCGCCTGCTCGAGGGCCTCGACGACATCGGCATCACCCTCACCCATGCCGACGAGATCGCTGCTTTCGAGGCTGCACGACCGACCTACAAGCCCACGACGATCTGAGCGCCGGCCGCGCATCCGGGCGTCCAACCACCCCGGAGTGACGTAGCGCACGCCGAACTCGTTGCGACACACCGGTTTCCACCGGCGTGCCGTCGTTGTGCCGCACCCTCGCGCCGGTTAGGTTCCTCCTGTAAGCCGGGCGGTGGGTCCGGCAGTTCTCCGGAGGATTCATCGTGGCTAACAGCGTCAACAAGGCTGAGCTCGTCGACCGACTCGCATCTCGCCTGGACGTCACCAAGAAGCTCGCAGGCGAGGCCCTCGAGGCCATCGTCGACGAGATCACCAAGAGCGTGGCCAAGGGCGACAAGGTCGCGATCAGCGGCTTCGGCGTCTTCGAGAAGGCAGACCGGGCCGCTCGCGTGGGCCGCAACCCGCAGACCGGTGCGACCGTGAAGATCAAGGCCACCTCGGTGCCGAAGTTCCGCGCCGGTGCCGAGTTCAAGAACACCGTCGCCGGCCGGAAGAAGGTCGCCGCGTAGAAGGCGGCGCCGGCGAAGAAGGCGGCTCCGGCCAAGAAGGCTGCCCCCGCCAAGAAGGCTGCCCCCGCCAAGAAGGCGGCTCCGGCCAAGAAGGTCGCCGCCAAGAAGGCTGCCCCCGCCAAGAAGGCGGCTCCGGCCAAGAAGGTCGTCGCCAAGAAGCGCTGACCCCGTGCCCCGGCTCCGCGCCGGAGGCTCGAGCACCGTCGGAACGGGTCGGTCCCCGCGGGGATCGGCCCGTTCCGTGCGTTCACCAGTCGAGCGTGAGCACCGTGATCCCGGTGACGCGGGTCGAGGGATCGACCGGGTCGCCGTCGAGGCGCAGCCGCACCCGCTGGCCGAGGCGCAGCAGGCGGAGCCCCCCGGTGTCGAAGGCGTCGGCGTCGTAGCGGAGCGCTCGCCCGTCGTCGAGAAGCACCGAACCGGTGCGCGTCCCGGTGTCGTGGTCGCGCACGGTCGCGACGAGCTCGCGCTGCTCGCTCATCTCAGTCCCCGCTCAGGGCGGCGGTCGTCGCGGGGCCAAGCCCGAGCCGGTCGGCATCCCAGAGGTCGACCTCGTTGTCGACGTCGCGCCGCAGTCCCGGCACCACGCCGGGGGCGAGCTCGATCGCGCCCGAAGCGACGTGGGCCGCCCGGGAGCGTACGCCGAAGCGCGGCTCCACGGCGATCCCCGGCGCCGCGCACAGCAAGGTGGTGCCCGTGCCCGCGGAGTCGGAGACGAGACCTCGACGTACGCCGGCTGCGGCCGCCAACGCACGGGCGAGCTCGTGGGGACGCAGGGCCGGCAGGTCGCCGACGAGCACCGCGATGCCGAGGCCCGGGTCGCTACGACTCAGCGCGTGGGCGGCGACGGCGAGAGCGGGGTTCAGGCCCCCGCCGGACTCGTCAGGCAGGAAGCGCGCACCGAGCGACTCGATCGCGGGGCGCACGTCGTCGTCGTCGCTCACCACGACCACCGCACGCACGTGCTCCGCTGCGAGCGCAGCGGCCACCGTGTCGAGGGCGAAGGCGAGGGACAGCTCGCGCCGCGCGGGTGCCGGACGCGACGAGAGCCGCGTCTTGGCCCGGTCGAGCCGCTTGACCGGCACGACGACGACCCAGTCGACCCGGTCGATACTCTCGGAGCTCACATCCGACATCCTGTCCCATCCGAGGAGTCGCGCTGGACCGGCGCCGGCTGCCGGGTCAGGATCGACCCGGCAGCTGCACGACGCGACGAGCACCTGGAGGGCACACCGTGGCCAAGGTCCGCAGCGGCAAGCGGCTCGGCTTCTGGTACCTGGTCGCGGTCGTCCTGCTGCGGCCCTTCATGCTCGTGGCCACGAAGCGCGACTGGCGCGGCCAGGAGCACCTGCACGCCGAGATCCTTCCCGACGGGTCGCAGGCGGGCATCGTCGTCAGTCCCAACCACATCTCGTGGTTCGACCCGCTCGTGAGTGCGCACGTGCTCTACGACAGCGGCCGACCGCCGCGATTCCTGGGCAAGGAAGCAGTGTTCCGGGTGCCGGTCGTCGGCCGCATCATCACCGGGGCCGGACAGATCCCGGTCTATCGCGAGAGCGTGGACGTCGCCCGGTCCGTGCGCGATGCCGTCGCGGCGGTCCGAAGGGGCGAGTGCGTGGTGGTCTACCCCGAGGGCACGATCAGCCGCGATCCGGCGTTGTGGCCGATGACCGGTCGCACCGGAGCTGCGCGCATCGCGCTCGAGACCGGTGTCGCCCTGGTGCCCATGGCCCAGTGGGGTGCCCACGAGGTCATCGGGCCCTACCGCAAGGAGTTCCGGATCCTCCCGCGCAAGACGATGCGGGTGCGCGTCGGGCCTCCCATCGACCTCGATGACCTGCGCGGACGACCGATCGACTCCGCGATCCTTCGCACCGCCACCGGACGACTCATCGCGGCGATCACTGCCGAGCTCGAGCTGATCAGGGGGGAGACTGCACCGCACGAGCGGTTCGACCTCGCGACGCACCGCGCCGCCGAGGCGGCACGGGTGAAGGACTCCGAAGGGAGCGCAGACTGATGCGCATCGCGGTCATGGGCAGTGGCTCCTGGGGCACGGCGTACGCCATGGTGCTCGCCGACGCCGGCGGCGAGGTCGTGATGTGGGGTCGACGCCAGGACCTCGCCGACTCCGTCAACGACCGGCACGAGAACCCGTCGTACCACCCGGGCATCACGTTGCCCGAAGGCCTGCGCGCCACGACCGACGCGGGTGCGGCGCTCGACGGTGCCGAGGTCGTGGTGCTGGCCGTGCCGGCCCAGTCGCTGCGCGACAACCTGGCGGCCTGGGACGGACTCCTGCCGCGCGACGCGGTGCTCGTCTCGCTCATGAAGGGCATCGAGGTGGGCACCACCCTGCGGATGAGCCAGGTGGCCTCCGCGGTCACCGGAATCGACCCGGCGCAGGTCGCGGTGGTCTCCGGCCCCAACCTGGCGCGCGAGATCGCCGAGCGCCAGCCCGCCGCCACCACGGTCGCCTGCCCCGACGCCGGCACCGCGGAGCGGCTGGCCGACGCCAGCACCACGGCGTACTTCCGGCCCTACTGGAGCACCGACGTCGTCGGCACGGAGATCGGCGGGTCGGTCAAGAACGTCGTCGCCCTCGCCAACGGCATGGCCGTCGGGATGGGGTACGGCGAGAACGCGCAGTCCGCGCTGATCACGCGTGGGCTCGCGGAGATGACTCGCCTCGGGGTCGCGCTCGGTGCCTCACCGATGACATTCCTCGGCCTCGCGGGCATCGGCGACCTCGTCGCCACCTGCCAGTCGCCGCTCTCGCGCAACCGCAGCTTCGGGGAGCGGCTCGGTCAGGGACTCACGATCGCCGAGGCGACCGCGCTCGCGACGCAGACCTGCGAGGGCGTGAAGAGCTGTCAGTCGATCCTCGACCTCGCCACCGCCCATGGGGTCGACCTCCCCATCACCGAGCAGGTCGTCCAGGTCGTGCACCACGGCCTGGATCCGCGCGCGATGCTCTCGAGCTTCATGGGTCGCGCCCTCAAGCCCGAGTCCGAGGTCCGCTAGGCGCTCGACCGGCCCACGGCCGTTGGCGCGTCAGACGATCCCGTCCAGCGCCTGGCACAGGTCGGCCCAGAGGTCCTCGACGTCCTCGATCCCGACCGAGAGCCGGATGAGGGTCTCGGGGATGTCCGGGCGCTCCTCGGGCCAGCGCCGCCTCCGCTCGACGAGCGTCTCGACCCCGCCGAGGCTGGTCGCGTGGGTGACGAGCCGCACCCGCTCGCAGAACCCCTCGGCGTCCACCGCCGAGCCGATCGTGTCGAAGGCGACGATCGCGCCGAATCCCGACATCTGCCGCGCGGCGACCGCGTGCCCTGGGTCGTCCGGCAGGCCGGGGTAGCGCACGGCGGTCACGGCCGGGTGCGACCGCAGCCGCTCGGCGAGCACCATCGCCGACGCCTGGGACTGGCGCACCCGCAGCGCGAGGGTGCGGATGCCGCGCAGCGCGAGGTAGGCCTCGAACGGGCCGGGGATCGCGCCGATGAGGGTCCGGGTGCGCAGCAGCCGTGCGTGGTAGTCGTCGTCGGTGGTGACGGCGATGCCCATGAGGACGTCGGAGTGACCCGCGAGGAACTTGGTGGCCGAGTGCACCACGATGTCGACGCCGTGCTCGATGGGGCGCTGGAGCAGCGGACCGGCGAAGGTGTTGTCGCAGACCGTCACGACACCGAGCGAGCGCGCAGCAGCAGCGACCGCCGTGAGGTCGCACACCTCCATCGCCGGGTTGGTGGGTGTCTCGATCCACAGCAGTGCTGCCCCCTCGCAGGAGGCAGCGACCGACGCGGCGTCCTGCACCGCCACGAGCCGGACGACCACGCGCCCGGCCTCCTCGAGGTCGCGCAACCGTGCCGCGACACCGGAGTAGGAGTGCGTCGCGACGACGACGACGCCGCCGGGCGGCACCAGGTCGAGGATCGCGGAGATCGCGCCCATCCCGCTGGCGAAGGCGAGGGCACGTCCGCCCTCGAGCGCACCGACGACCTCCTCGAGCGCCTCCCAGGTCGGGTTCGACGTCCGCCCGTAGGCGACCGGGCCACCCGCGTGGAACGTCGCACTGAGGACGACGGGCACGTTGACCGGGGCGTCGGGGGCCCGGTCGGGTCGACCGGCTGACACGACGAGCGTCTCGCGGGACAGGGGGGCGGGGGTGGAGGGGTCGCTCACGGGTCGACGCTAGCGGTAGCCCGGAGGAAGGGCACGCGCCCGTGGCTCGGACCCCCCAGGGAGGCGCTGACGCGCCCCGTAGGGTGGCCGCGTGACCGAGCGCATCCGGGTGGCCGTCGTGTTCGGTGGGCGGTCCAGCGAGCACGCGATCTCCTGCCTCTCCGCCGGGTCGGTGCTCCGCGCTCTGGACCGCGACCGCTATGACGTCGTGCCGATCGGGCTGACGCCCGAGGGCCGTTGGGTGCTCGAGGCCGACGACGCCGACCGGTTGCGGATCACCGACGGCGCGCTCCCCGAGGTCGACCCGGAGGGGGCGTCCCTGGTGCTGGCGGGCGACCCGACGCGACGCGCCCTCGACGTGCACCCCGCCGGTGACCTGCCGGGCCGGCTCGCCGGCGTCGACGTCGTCTTCCCCGTGCTGCACGGTCCCTACGGCGAGGACGGGACGATCCAGGGACTGCTCGAGATGGCCGGGCTGCCCTACGTCGGGTCGGGGGTGCTCGCCTCCGCCGCGGCGATGGACAAGGGCTTCATGAAGGCGCTGTTCGCCCACGCCGGGCTCGCGCAGGCGCCGTACGTCGTCATCTCCGACCGTGCCTGGCGGTCGCGTCGTTCCGCCGTCCTGGCCGAGATCGGGGAGCTCGGGCTGCCCGTGTTCGTGAAGCCGGCGCGGGCCGGCTCGAGCCTCGGCATCACCAAGGTCTTCCGTGCGGCGGCGCTGGAGGCCGCGATCGAGGAGGCCCGCAGGCACGACCCCCGGGTGGTGGTGGAGGCCTCGGTCGAGGGCGCGCGCGAGATCGAGTGCGGGGTGCTCGTCGACGAGACCGGTGACCCGTTGGCCAGCGTCTGCGCCGAGATCGTCGTGCACGGCGACCACGAGTTCTACGACTTCGAGGCCAAGTACCTCGATGACGCTGCCGAGCTCGTGGTGCCGGCGGATCTTCCGGTCGGGGTGTCCGAGCGGGTGCGTGAGCTCTCGGTGCTCGCCTTCGACGCGCTCGGCTGCGAGGGGCTCGCCCGGTGCGACTTCTTCGTGACCGGTGACGGGCGGGTGCTGGTCAACGAGGTCAACACCATGCCGGGCTTCACCTCGATCTCGATGTTCCCCCGGGTGTGGGCCCAGAGCGGTGTCGACTACCCGACCCTGGTCGACCGGCTCGTGCGCGATGCGCTCCGGCGCGGCACCGGGCTGCGCTGAGCCTGCGCTGACCTGGGTCGGTCCGGTCCGCTTCCGACGAGATTGCCCGCGGGGTGGCATCCGCGGCTCGTGACGGTCCAAGGTGTCCTCAACGACGGGGAGAAGGGTGGCCGCGATGATCCCGTTCGACCGTGTCCCGATCGAGGGCGCGCCCGCCCTGCAGATCGTGGACGTCAGGATCCGCCCGGACGAGCCGAGGCCTGATGCTGTGCCACTGCCACTGCCACTGCCACTGCCACTGCCACTGGTGCTCGGTGCGGGGCTGGGGGTCGACCCCGTCAGGGTGCCGGTGTCGCCTCGATGACCGGGATCGTGGCGACGGCCGGGGCGAGGTCGACGAGCGCATCGGACTCGGGGCGGTAGGCATCCGGCACCGTGACCTCGATGGTGAGCTCCCGACCCACCGTGGTGAACAGGTAGCCGCGTTCGAGCTGCTCGGGCAGCCAGTCGATGCCGTCGACGGTGATCAGCGCCGAGGTCGCGGTGAGCGCCGCGGGTGCGGCGACGCCGCAGCGCACGACCACCGCGGGAGCGCCCCATGCGCTGGTGAAGGAGCTCGTCGGCGTCGTCGCCGTGGTGGTGTTGCCCAGCACCTCGTCCGGGAGCTCGCTCTTCAGCGCTGCACAGGCGTACGCCGCTGCGCCCTCGGGAACGGGGTCCGGAAGGGGCACTGCGACACCTGAGGAGCACGAGGTCAACGCGGTGGCGAGCGCGAGCAGCGCCAGCGCCGAGCCCGCGGAGCGGGTCACGGGCATGCTCAGAGGTGGACGACGGGGCAGGTCAGCGTGCGCGTGATGCCGTCGACCGCCTGGATCTTCGCCACGACGAGCTTGCCGAGCTCATCGATCGTGCGCGCCTCGGCCCGCACGATGACGTCGTAGGGACCCGTGACGTCCTCGGCGAGCGTGACGCCCTTGATCCGGGCGATCTCGGCGGCGACGTTGGCCGCCTTGCCGACCTCGGTCTGGATGAGGATGTAGGCCTGGACCACCATGGTCGTCCTCCTCGGGTCGGGTTGGGTGGATCGTGCTGTCGACTGTGACACTACTGCGCGAGCGGGTGGCCACACCCACCGGATCCGACCTTCCGCGACGAGCGACCTGCGGGCCGTGATCGGACCGGGCCGACGACCCACGCGAGACGAGACCCGGGAGCGCCGAGCCGATGGCCGCACCGCACGACGGCACCTCGATCGGGCAGCTCGGCGAGTTCGGCCTCGTCGCTGCCCTGGTCGGACGGTTCCCGCTGACCGACGACGTCGTCCTCGGCCCCGGCGACGACGCTGCCGTGGTCGTCGCGGCGGACGGGCGCGTGGTGGCGAGCACCGACCTGCTCGTCGAGGGCCGTCACTTCCGGCGCGACTGGTCGAGTGCCCACGACGTCGGCCGCAAGGCAGCGGCTCAGAATCTCGCGGACGTCGTCGCGATGGGAGCACGCCCGACCGCGCTCCTCGTCGGGCTGGGCGCGCCCCCGGACCTTCCCGCCGCGTGGGCGACCGGCTTCGCCGACGGGCTGGCGGCGGAGTGCGCCCTCGTCGGAGCGACCGTCGTCGGCGGGGACGTCGTACGCAGCGACCAGGTGGTCGTGTCGGTGACCGCTCTCGGCGACCTCGACGGTCGCGCCCCCGTCACTCGCGCCGGTGCCCGGCCCGGGGACGTCGTCGCGCTGGCCGGCCGCCTCGGGTGGGCCGCAGCTGGGCTCGCGATCCTCGGCCGGGGGTTCCGGTCCCCGCGGGTGCTCGTCGACGCGCACCGGGTCCCTGCCCCGCCGTACGCCGCCGGCCCCGCGGCCGCACGGGGGCGCGCGACATCGATGATCGACGTCTCAGACGGTCTGGTGCAGGACGCCGGTCACCTCGCGAGTGCCTCCGGCGTCGTCGTGTCCCTGCACACGGAGCTGCTCGTCGTCGATGCGCCGCTCGCCGAAGCGGCCGCGGCGTTCAACGCCGATCCGCTGACGTGGGTGCTGACGGGGGGAGACGATCACGCGCTGCTCGCGACGTTCCCGCGCCAGGGCGGAGTGCCCGAGGGGTTCACCGTGATCGGGGAGGTGCTCGACGGTGCCGCCGCGGTGCTGGTCGACGGCACGACGTACGCCGGAGCCCCCGGCCACGACCACTTCGCCCGCTGAGCCACCCAGCGACCGATCGGCCCGACGCGAGCCGCTCTGATCGGGCGCGCGGGACCGGGCGTCGGTCTCAGACCAGGCGCCAGGACTTGCCGGGTGCCGCGACGAGGTCACCGGCGCCGAGCTGACGCCCGCGCTGGATCTCGATCGACCCGTTGACGGTCACCTCGCCGGACTCGAGGAGCCCCTTCACCTCGCCGCCGGTGGGCACCGCGTTCACGTACTTGAGGAACTGGCCGAGCCTGATGCCCTGAGGGCCGACGGTGATGTCCTGCATGCTCCCAGTGTGACGGGTCTGTCCAATCGCCTCCGTGCTCCGCAGGCCGACCCGTGCCCGGACGTGCGAGAGGGCCGCGCCCCCTAGGGGATGCGGCCCTCTCGAGCGGTGCGGGAGCTCAGACGCGGGCCACCTTGCCGGCCTTGATGCAGGAGGTGCACACGTTGAGCTTCTTGGGGGTCTTGCCCACGAGCGCACGCACGGTCTGGATGTTGGGGTTCCAGCGTCGCTTGGTGCGTCGGTGCGAGTGCGAGATCGAGTGGCCGAAACCGGGCCCCTTGCCACAGACGTCGCAGTTGGCAGCCACAGTCGTAGTCCTCACGGTCGAATCGGGATGAAGTCGCCCGCAGGTGCGGGGCGCGCCCGGGCAGCCGGGCAACCACACCAGGGTACAGGCGTGGGGCGCGCTGGCCCAAACCGGTGAGCCGACCCGCACCCGCGTCCGGACACTACGCTCGACCTGCCCGCGGTCACCGCTCGCCCGTCCCGTCGTGTGAAGGAGTCCTGCCGCCGTGCTGGAGCGTCTCGACGCAGCCGGGATCCGACGCTGGGCCGACCTCGGCCTCGAGGCGCTGGGGCGGCACCGCGCGGAGATCGACGCCCTCAACGTCTTCCCGGTGCCCGACGGCGACACGGGCACGAACATGTACCTCACGTTCGAGGCGGCCTCGGGTGCGCTCGACGCGGCGCGCGACGCGCCGGACTCCGTGCTCGACCTCGGCTCGAGCCTGGCGGCGCTGGCCCACGGTGCGCTGCTCGGCGCCCGCGGCAACTCCGGGATCATCCTGAGCCAGATCGTTCGAGGGTTCTCCGACGCGCTGGCGACCGTCGAGCACGTGGCCGGCTCCGTGCCGATGCCACCGGACCTCGTCGGGGCGTTCCGACGGGCTGCGGACTCGGCGTACGCCGCGGTCGCCGACCCGCGCGAGGGCACCGTGCTCTCGGTCGCGCGGGCCGCGGCCGACGCCGTCGCCTCGCTCGGCCCCGGCACCAGTCTCGAGGCCCTGGTGACCACGGCGGCCGACGCCGCCGCCGACGCCCTCGCCCGCACCCCCGACCAGCTCGAGATCCTGGCCCGGGCCGGCGTCGTCGACGCGGGTGGCCGCGGTCTCGTCGTGATCCTCGACGCGCTGGTCGAGGCGGTGACAGGCGTGCGCCGTGATCCGGGGCCGAGCGCGATGCCGATCCCGCTCGACGTCGACGCCTTCGACCAGGGCGGTGGGGCCTTCGAGGTCATGTTCCTGC
>JANMMN010000110.1:0-9086 GCA_031373405.1 Actinomycetes bacterium | reverse complement strand
GCACGCAGCGACTCGGCCCGTTCGTGCAACGCCGTGGTGGTCATGTGGTCCCCTACTCGACTGCCATGTCGGTGCGGACGATACGGCCCTGGATGGCCCGCCACACGTTCGCCGGGGTGAGCGGCATGTCTGCGTGGCGTACGCCGAACGGCGAGATCGCGTCGATCACGGCGTTGACGACCGCGGCGGGCGACCCGACGGTCGCCGACTCCCCGACACCCTTCGCGCCTATGGGGTGGTGCGGCGAGGGTGTCACCGTCACGCCGAGCTCCCAGTCGGGGCACTCCATGGAGGTCGGCAGCAGGTAGTCCATGAAGGAGCCACCGAGGTTGTTGCCGTCGTCGTCGAAGGCGATGACCTCCATGAGCGCCATGCCGATGCCGTCGGCCAGGCCACCGTGCACCTGCCCCTCGATGATCATCGGGTTGATCCGGGTGCCGCAGTCGTCGACCGCGATGAAGCGACGGACCTTGACCTGTCCGGTGCCCGGGTCGACGTCGACGACGCAGATGTAGCAGCCGTACGGGTAGGTGAGGTCCGGCGGGTTGTAGACGACCTGCGCGTCGAGGTGACCCTCCACGCCCTCGGGGAGCTCGAGGGCGCTGTGCGCGTCCATCGCGATCTCCTGGATCGTGCGCCCACGCTCGGGATCGCCCTTGATGAACCACCGACCGAGCTCCCACTCGAGGTCGTCGGGTGCGCACTCGAGTGCCGCGGCGGCGATGAGCCGGGCCTTGTCGCGCACCTTGCGTGTGACGAGGGACGCGGCGGCACCGGACACCGGGGTCGAGCGCGATCCGTAGGTGCCCAGGCCGAACGGGGTGTTGTCGGTGTCGCCGTGGATGACCTCGATGTCCTCCGGCGGGATGCCGAGCTCGTGGGCGACGATCTGCGCGAACGTCGTCTCGTGGCCCTGGCCCTGGGACTGCACCGAGAGTCGCACCTGTGCCTTGCCGGTGGGGTGCACCCGCAGGTCGCAGCCGTCGGCCATGCCCAGGCCGAGGATGTCCATGTGCTTGCGCGGGCCGCCGCCGACTCCCTCGGTGAAGAAGGAGATGCCGATGCCCATGTACTCGCCCCTGGCCCGCTTCTCGGCCTGCTCCTTGCGGAGCTCGTCGTAGCCGGCGATCCCCATGGCGACGCGCATGGTCTTCTCGTAGTCGCCCGAGTCGTAGGTCCACCCGGTGGGAGTGGTGTACGGGAACTGCTCCGGGCGCAGCAGGTTCTTCAACCGCAGCTCCGCGGAGTCCATCTTGAGCTCGGCCGCGAGGCAGTCGACGATCCGCTCGATCGCGTAGACGGCCTCGGTGATGCGGAACGAGCACGCGTAGGCGACGCCTCCGGGCGCCTTGTTCGTGTAGACCGCCGTCACGTTGCAGTAGGCGGCTGGGTAGTCGTAGGAGCCGGTGAAGAGGTGGAAGAAGCCGGCCGGGTACTTCGTCGGCTGCGCGACGGCGTTGAAGGCACCGTGGTCGGCGAGGACGTCGACCTTGACGGCAAGGATCTTCCCCTCCTTGGTCGCCGCGATCGAGGTGGTCATGTGGTAGTCGCGGGCGAAGCCGGTCGACATGAGGTTCTCGCTGCGGTCCTCCATCCACTTCACCGGCTTGCCGGTGAGGATGGAGCCCACGATCGAGCAGACGTAGCCGGGGTAGATCGGCACCTTGTTGCCGAAGCCGCCACCGATGTCCGGGCTGATCACCTGGATGTTCTGCTCGGGCAGCCCTGCGACGAGTGCGTAGACGGTGCGGTGCGCGTGCGGTGCCTGCGTCGTCGTCCAGAGCTTGAGCTTGCCGGTGACCGGGTCCATGTGCGCGACCGAGCCGCACGTCTCCATCGGTGCGGGGTGCACGCGCGGATAGAGGATGTCCTGGGTGACGACGACCTCGGCCGAGGCGAAGGCCGCGTCGGTCTCCTCCTTGTTGCCGGCCTCCCAGTCGTAGATGTGGTTGTCGGTCTTGCCCTCCTTGTCGTCGCGGATCACGGGTGCGTCCGCATCGAGGGCCTTCTTGGCGTCGGCGACCGCCGGCAGCGCGTCGTACTCGACGTCGATGAGCTCGAGGGCGTCCTTGGCGAGGTACCTGCTCTCCGCGACGACGAACGCGACCTCCTGGCCCTGGAAGCGCACCTTGTCGGTGGCCAGCACGGCCTGGGTGTCATACGACAGCGTCGGCATCCAGGCGAGGCCGAGCCCGGCGAGGGTCTCCCCGGTGATCACGGCCTTGACGCCCTCGAGCGCCTCGGCGGCCGAGGTGTCGATGGAGACGATGCGGGCGTGGGCGAAGGGGCTGCGCAGGATCGCGCCGTAGAGCATCCCGGGCAGCTGCACGTCGTCGACGTAGTTGCCCTCACCGCGCACGAAGCGCACGTCCTCCTTGCGGTGCATCCGGCCGAAGCCGATGGGGTTGCCGGCAGCGCTCAGGGGAGCGGCGTCCTCGACGGCGGTCATGCGGTCACCTCGCTGGGGGTCTCGGCGGGGTTCTCGGCCGCCCACTGGATCGAGGAGACGATGTTCTTGTATCCCGTGCAGCGGCAGATGTTGCCGGAGATCCCCTCGCGGATCTCCGCCTCGCTCGGGTGCGGGTTGCGGTCGAGCAGGGCTCGCGCGCACATCATCATCCCCGGCGTGCAGAAGCCGCACTGGAGGCCGTGGCACTCGATGAAGCCCTGCTGCACCGGGTCGAGCACGCCACCCTTGGCGAGACCTTCGATCGTCGTGATCGACTTCCCGTCGGCCATCACCGCGAGCATGGTGCAGCTCTTCACCGGCTCGTCGTCGACCCAGAGGGTGCAGGCACCGCAGTTGGAGGTGTCGCAGCCCCAGTGGGTGCCGCGCATCGTGAGCTCGTCGCGGATGTAGTGCACGAGCAGCATCCGAGGCTCGATGTCGCTGCTGTGCTCGACACCGTTGACCGTGATCGTCACCTGCATGGTTCAGGCTCCCTGGCTGGCTCGGGCGGCGCGACGGAGCGCGCGCAGGGTGAGTTCGTGGGCGAGGTGGCGCTTGTAGTCCTCGGGGCCACGCTGGTCGGCGTACGGGTTGCACGACGCGGCGGTCGCCGCTGCCGCCGCAGCGAGGTTGTCCTCGGTGGGCGCCTGGCCGACGAGGGCGGCTTCGCCCTCGGGGGAGCAGTAGTGCCCGGCGCCGACGGCGGCGAGCCCGATCCCGCAGTCGGTGACGACGCCGCCGCTGACGATGACGTAGACCCCTGAGGTTGCGACGCCCCAGTCACCTGCGCGCCGCTCGACCTTCTCGTAGGCGCTGCCGGCTCCGGGGCGGATCGGGTACCGGATCTCGGTGAGGATCTCGCCGTAGCCGACGACCGTCTCGTAGGGACCTTCGTGGAACTCGCGCAGTGCCACGGTGCGGGTGCCGGACGGGCCGACGATCACGCCGCTGCCCTTGAGCGCCGAGCCGACGGCGGAGAGGTCCGCTGCCGGATCGGCCTGGCACATCGAGCCGCCGATGGTGCCGCGGTTGCGGACGAGCGGGTCGGCGATGACCCGCTCGGCCTCACGGAAGATCGGATAGTGCTCGAAGAGGATCGCCGAGTCGAGGATCTCGCGGTGCCGCGTCATGGCGCCGACCACGATCTCGTCTCCGTCGATCCGGATGCCCGTGAGCTCCGTGATGTCGTTGAGGTCGATCAGCGCGTCGGGGCGGGCGAGGCGCAGCTTCATCATCGGCAGGAGGCTGTGGCCTCCCGCGACGACGCGGGCCTCCTCGCCGTGCTGCTGGAGCAGGGCGAGCGCGTCGGCGACCGAGGTTGCCTTCGCGTAGTCGACGGGAGCGGGAGTCTGCATACCCTCACCTCGTTGTGAGTCGTGGGTGGCCGGGGTTGGCGTGCTGACGTGCCGGTCGAGCTCGAACCCCCGTGGTGGGGGAACCTAACGCTTGCGGATCCAGAGGATGACCCCGATGACAACAACGAGGCCGACGACGATCGGGATGGCGCGCTTGAGCACCGGCGCACCGGCGGTCTCGAGCAGGTCGATGCTGTCGGCGGCCTTGGGGAGCGCCTGGGGGGCCGTCGCGTCGGAGCTGGCGTCGCCAACGCCCGGGCCACCGGCCGCGGTCATCCTCGCCGCCAGGTTGGCCGAGAACTGGTCGACGATCCGGCCGGCGACGTCCTGCATGACGCCGCGGCCGAACTGCGCGGCCTTGCCGGTGACGGTGAACTCGGTGGTGACATCGACCCGGGTGCGGTCGGGGGCCTCCTCGACGAGCACCGCGGTGACGACACCCTTCGCGGTCCCCGTGCCCTTGGTCTCCTTGCCCGCACCCTCGATCACGACCGTGTGCGCCTCCTCGTCCTTGCTGAGGAAGCGTGCCTCGCCGGCGAACGTCATGCTCACCGGCCCGAGCTTGACCTTCACCGAGCCGGTGAACTCGTCTCCGTCGTGCGACGTGAGCGTCGCGCCCGGCATGCACGGGGCAAGACCCTCGACGTCCTGGAGCGTCTTCCACGCCGTGTCGATGTCTGACGGCACGACGAAGGAGTTCTGCAGATCCATGGGTGCTCCGGGTTCGCGAAGGGTGTGACCTGGGCCACATCGCAGACGGTAGCCCCGCATCAGCGACCTCGCTACTCGTGGCCGCCGACCCAGACCCGATCGAGGAGTTCGGCGAGCGGCCTGGCCTACGCTGATGGCGTGCCGGCCGTGCAGCTCGTCGAGGTCCACCTGTTCGCTGCCGCGCGAGCGGCCGCCGGGACCGGCCGTCTCGAGGTGGACGCCGGGTCGTTGGGCGAGGTGCTGGCCAGGCTCGTCGAGGCCGCCCCCGCGCTCGCCGAGGTGCTCCCGCGCTGCTCCTACCTGCTCGACGAGGTGGCTGCGAAGCGCGTCGACCTCGCGACCCCCGTGCGTCCGGGCGCCCGGCTCGACGTGCTTCCGCCGTTCGCCGGAGGCTGAGCGCGCCCCGGTCGGCGCTCAGCCGCCGATCGCGGACATCGGTCGGGTCGGCTGGATGAAGTTCAGGTCGTTGATCCCGTGCCCGGGCAGCTTGTCGGCGACGACGAGCCGCAGCCGCCTCTCCACCTCGGCCCGCACCTGGTCGGGATCGAGCGACTCGTCGCGCAGTGCCGTGCGCAGGTCGAGCTCGTCACGCGCGAACAGGCAGTTGCGCAGCTGGCCGTCGGCGGTGAGCCGCAGCCGGTCGCACGAGGCGCAGAACGGCCGGGTGACGCTCGCGATGATGCCGACCGTGGCCGGGCCGCCGTCGACGTAGAACTCCTCCGCGGGCGCGGAGCCGCGACCGGGCACCGGAGTGAGCGTGAACCGCTCCGAGAGCCGCTCGAAGATGTCGTCGGCCGTGATCATCGTGGAGCGCAGCCACACCCCGCTCGGGTCGAGCGGCATCTGCTCGATGAAGCGCAGCCGCCACCCCTCGTCGAGCGCCCGGCGCAGGAGCGCGGGTGCCTCGTCGTCGTTGACGCCGCGCATGAGCACCGCGTTGACCTTCACCGGCGCGAGCCCGGCTGCCTGAGCGGCCGCGATCCCGGCCAGCACGTCGTCGAAGCGGTCGCGGAAGGTCATCGCCTTGAACCGGTCGCGGTCGAGGGTGTCGAGGCTGACGTTGACCCGCTCGAGACCTGCGTCGCGCAGCGGCTGGGCCAGCTTCGTGAGCTTGAGGCCGTTGGTGGTCACGCTGATCCCGGGTGGCGTGGGCAGCAGGCTGATCCGGCGTACGACCTCGACGACGTCGGCGCGCAGCAGCGGCTCGCCCCCGGTGAGGCGTACGCCGTCGATGCCGAGCCCGGTCGCGATCTCGAGCACGAGCATGAGCTCGTCGGTGGAGAGAAGCTCGGGACCCGGGATCCAGTCGGCGAAGTCCGACGGCATGCAGTAGGTGCAGCGCAGGTTGCACTTGTCGGTGAGCGAGACGCGCAGGTCGCGGTGGACCCGGCCGAAGGTGTCGACCAGCGGTTCGGCTGCGGTGCGGTCGTGCAGGCCACTCATGCGCAGTTCACCCACTCGTCGGTGCCGTCGGTGAAGACCTGATGCTTCCACACGGGCAGCCGGTGCTTGGTCTCGTCCACGAGATCAGAGCACGCCGCGAACGCCTCGGCACGGTGCGCTGCGCTCACGGCGACGACGAGGGCGGAGTCGCCGACCGCCAGCGCCCCGAGCCGGTGCAGCACCGCGACGGCGATGACGTCGTGGCGCGCGGCGACCGCACGCGCGACGTCGGCGATCACGAGGGCGGCGCTCGGGTGACCTTCGTACTCGAGGTGTGCGACGACCCGGCCGTGGTCGTGGTCGCGGACGTCGCCGGAGAAGCTCACGACCGCGCCGGCCGACCGGTCGGCGACGAGCAGCTCCAGGTCGCGAACCGAGACGGGGTCGAGCACCACATCGGCGCGCCTGACGTCGGTCATGGGGCCATTATGAGTTCTCGGCCCGCGTACGCCTCCCGTGCGCCCCGAGCCGTCCCGGTCCCGGAACCCGAGGAGTCAGCTCGTGCGCGAGGTCCTGCCCGCCCTGATGTCGGCGTACGACCGTGGCGAGGCCGCGGCGCTGGCCACCGTGGTGCGCACCTGGCGCTCGGCCCCGCGACCCGCAGGGGCCTCGATGCTCGTGACCGCCGGCGGTGAGGCAGTCGGGTCGGTCAGCGGCGGTTGCGTCGAAGGCGCGCTGTACGAGCTCGGGCAGGAGGTGCTCGAGTCGGGGGAGCCTCAGTTCGAGACGTACGGGATCAGCGACGGCGACGCCTTCGCGGTCGGGCTCACCTGCGGCGGGATCCTCGAGGTGTTCGTCGAGAGGGTGACGCCGGAGTCCTGGCCGGAGCTGGCGGGCATCGCGGCGAGCGTCGCCGACGAGCAGCCGGTCGCCGTCGCCACGATCGTGCGCGGTCCGGCCCACGTGGGGCGGCACCTCGTCGTGCGCTCCGAGCGGGTGGAGGGATCGCTGGGCACCCAGCGCCTCGACGACACGGTCGGCGCCGACGTCCTCGGGCTGCTGGAGTCCGGCACCACGGGGTTCCTGCACTACGGCGCCGAGGGCGAGCGCCTCGGTGACGAGCTCGAGGTCTTCGTGGCCTCCTTCGCCCCTGCACCGCGGATGTACGTCTTCGGTGCGATCGACTTCTCGGCCGCCCTGAGCAAGGCGGGCAAGCTGCTCGGCTTCCACGTCACCGTCGTCGACGCCCGCGAGGTCTTCGCCACGCGCAAGCGGTTCCCTGATGCTGACGAGGTCGTCGTCGACTGGCCGCACCGCTGGCTCGCCTCGCAGCCCGTCGACTCGCGGACGGTGATCTGCGTGCTCACCCACGACCCGAAGTTCGACGTGCCCGCGCTGGCGGTCGCGGTCGGCACGCGCGCGGCGTACATCGGCGCGATGGGTTCGCGGCGCACGCACGAGGACCGCGTCGTCCGGCTCAAGGAGGCCGGGCTCACCGACGCCGACATCGCGCGGATCCACTCACCGATCGGCCTCGACCTCGGCGCGCGCACCCCGGAGGAGACGGCGATCTCGATCACGGCCGAGATCGTGCAGGCGCGCTGGGGCGGCTCCGGTCGCTCGCTGGTCCTCGCTGAGGGACCGATCCACCAGGGCGCGCCACGGTGACCCGCACGGCCGGCCTCGTGCTGGCCGCCGGGGAGGGGCGCCGCTTCGGCGGGCCCAAGGCCCCCTACCTCCTGGACGGTGAGCGTCTCGTCGACCGTGCGGTGCGACTGCTCCGCGAGGGTGGGTGCGATCCGGTCGTGGTGGTGCTGGGCGCCTGGCTCGGCGAGGTCCCTCGCGCCGACGTGCTCCGCAACCCCGAGTGGGCGAGCGGCATGGGGTCCTCCCTGCGCGTGGGCCTCGCCGCCCTCACCCAGCGCAGTGAGGTGGACCGGGCCCTCGTGACCCTGGTTGACCTCCCCGGCCTGACCGCGGACGCGGTACGCCGGGTCCTCGCGAGCCAGGACGACCTCGTGGTCGCGACGTACGACGGCGAGCGGGGCCACCCCGTGGTGCTCGCCCGGGCGCACTGGCCCGGCGTCGCCGGCTCCGCGCTCGGTGACCGAGGTGCCCGCACCTACCTCGCCGAGCACGAGGTGGCGCTCGTTGAGGTGGGTGACCTCGCCTCGGGCGACGACCTCGATGCGCGGCCCGACTGACTCGGCTGGCGCAGATACGCTCCGATTCGAGTGCAGAATCCGTATCTGAGCACTATCGTCGCATTCATGACGCAATTGCGGATCGGTGAGGCTGCGGCGCTGCTGCAGGTGAGCGACGACACCGTGCGGCGCTGGTCCGACGCGGGACGGCTGGCCACCACGACCGACGAGTCCGGCCGCGCGGTGCTCGAGGGTGCGGAGCTGGCCCGGTTCATGGCCGCGCGCGCGGCGGAGGCCCCGACCCTGGAGAGCCCGGTGGTGAGCGCCTCGGCCCGCAACCGGCTCGTCGGGATCGTGACCCGTGTGGTGCGCGACGAGGTGATGGCCCAGGTCGAGCTGCAGGTGGGGCCGCACCGGATGGTCTCGCTGATGAGCCGCGAGGCCGCCGACGAGCTCGGCCTCGAGCCGGGGGTCCTCGCGGTCGCCACGGTGAAGTCGACGAACGTCGGCATCGAGATCCCGGCGCACCGATGACCTGGTCCCGGGCGCGGGTCGCAGTGGCGCTGGGCGCCACGCTGCTGCTCACCGCCTGCGGGACCGCGGGCGGGCCCGCACCCGCCGGGACGGCGGCACCCGGACCGGGCTCGATCACCGGGCCGATCACGGTCTTCGCGGCCTCGTCCCTGACCGAGTCGTTCACCCTCATCGCCGCGCAGTTCAGTGCGGCACACCCCGGCGTCACGGTGACCCTCAACTTCGGGGCGAGCAGCACGCTCGCGACGCAGATCGCCGAGCGGGCACCGGCGGACGTCTTCGCCGCTGCGAGCGAGCAGACGATGGGGAGGGTGACCGCGGCAGGCGCTGCCACCGCAGCGACCGTCTTCGCGACCAACACCTTGGTCATCGCGACCCCGACGGCGCCGGTCACGTCGGTCACCTCGCTCGCCGATCTCGCCGCCCCCGGTGTCAAGGTCGCGGTGTGCCAGCCGGCGGTGCCGTGCGGCGCGGCGGCACGTCAGCTCTTCGCCCAGAACAACCTCACCG
>JANMMN010000104.1:0-2830 GCA_031373405.1 Actinomycetes bacterium | reverse complement strand
TGACCCGGATCGAGCGGCTGCTCGCATTCCTCGCCTCCGCGCAGCCCGACGTGCTGTGCCTTCAGGAGCTGAAGGTGCCGACCGACCAGTTCCCGTACGCCGAGGTCGAGGCAGCGGGCTACGCCGTGGCCGCGCGCGGTGAGGGGCGCTGGAACGGGGTCGCGATCCTCTCGCGCGTGGGGCTCGACGACGTGACCCACGACCTGACCGACCAGCCCCCCTGGGACGGCGTCGTCGAGCCACGCGCGATCGCCGCCACGTGCGGCGGGGTCCGGGTCTGGTCGCTCTACGTCCCCAACGGCCGCAGCGTCGACGACCCGCACTACGCGTACAAGCTCGCGTGGCTCGCCGCGCTGCGCGACACCGCCCGCGCCGAGCTCGCCCGGCCCGAGCCGCTGGTGATCCTCGGCGACTTCAACGTCGCGCCCACCGACGCCGACGTCTGGGACATCACCAAGTTCGAGAAGTCCACCCACGTGACGGAGGCCGAGCGGGCCGCGCTCACCGCCCTCGAGGAGACCGGCCTGGTCGAGGTGCTGCCGCGCGCCCTGAAGTACGACGTCCCCTTCACCTTCTGGGACTACCGCCAGCTCGCCTTCCCCAAGAACACCGGGATGCGCATCGACCTCGTCTACGGCTCGCCGTCCTTCGCCGCCGCCGTCACCGACGCCTACGTCGACCGTGAGGCACGCAAGCCCGGCAAGGCCGGCACCCCGCCTCCCAGCGACCACGCCCCTGTCGTGGTCGACGTCACCGGTGTGACGGCCCGGCGGGAACGCCTGCGGCCGTAGGCTGAATCCACGATGCCGACCCACTCCCCCCTCACCGTCCGGCGGATCACGCCCGACGAGCACCTGGCCTACGTCCGCGCCGTGTCGCAGGAGCGCTCGATCTCCTTCCTCCAGGTGCCGAGCTGGGCCGCGGTGAAGGCCGAGTGGACGCACGCGTCGCTCGGCTGGTTCGACGGCGACGAGCTCGTCGGCGCCGGACTCGTCCTGCTGCGCCAGGTGCCCAAGGTCAAGCGGTTCCTCGCCTACCTGCCCGAAGGTCCCGACATCGACTGGACCGGGGAGCGCACAGGGCGCGACCTCGCCGACTGGCTCGAGCCGCTCGCGGCGCACCTCAAGGCGATCGGTGCCTTCGCGGTGAAGCTGGGCCCGCCCGTCGTCGTACGCCGGTGGCACGCCGACACGCTCAAGGACGCGATCGCAGGAGGTGCGGCCGACCGGCTGCGCGACGTCGAGGCCGACGAGACCTGGCCTGACGCGCTCGCCGTCGGCGACCGGATGCGTGAGCTCGGCTGGGCCCAGAAGCGTGACACGGGAGCCGGTTTCGGCGATGTGCAGCCGCGCTACGTCTTCCAGGTGCCGCTCGCGGGCCGAACCGAGGCCGGCCTGCTCACCGGCTTCAACCAGCTCTGGCGGCGCAACATCAAGAAGGCCGAGAAGTCCGGCGTCGTGGTCGCGCACGGCACGTGCGACGACCTCCCCGCGTTCCACGAGGTCTACGTCGAGACAGCTGCGCGCGACGACTTCACGGCGCGTGGGCTGCCGTACTTCCAGCGGATGTATCGCGCGATGCACGCCGAGGACGACGATCGGCTCACCCTCTACCTGGCCCGGCACGAGGGTCGCGTCCTCGCCGCCACGACGATGGTTCGCGTGGGCGCACACTCCTGGTACTCCTACGGCGCGTCGTCGAACGAGGGCCGCGACGTACGCCCGTCGAACGCGATCCAGTGGGCGATGGTCCGCGATGCGCTCGCCGCCGGCTGCGAGGTGTACGACATGCGCGGGATCAGCGACACCCTCGACCCCGACGACCCGCTCTTCGGACTGATCCAGTTCAAGCTGGGCACCGGGGGCTACGCCCAGGAGTACCTCGGGGAGTGGGACCTACGGCTGCGCCCGATGCTCTCGAAGGCCTTCGACGCCTACCTCTCCCGACGCTGACCCCCCACCCCTCTCCAGGTCCGCGAGTAACACCTCGAACCGACCTGTTCGGCCCCGCAACCGGTCGGTTCGAGGTGTTACTCGAGGCCCTAGGTTGGGGGTATGACGTTCACGCTCAGTGTTGACGGGGTGCGCTGGCGCGACCACACGGCTGGCGTCCGCGACGCGGTGCGCACCGCGATCAGCGCCGGTACGCACCGCCACACCGACGGTGACCTCGTTCCGGTGGCGAAGGGCAACGGCTATGGAGTGGGCAACGCCCGGCTCGCGCGCGAGGCCAGCGACCTCGGGCTGACCCGCCTCGCCGTCGGCACCGTGTTCGAGGCGGCCGACCTCGTCGAGGCGTACGACGGGGACCTGCTGGTGCTCACTCCGTTCGAGCCGGCCGACGCGGTCGCGGCTCCGGTGTGGCACGCGCTGGCGAGCGGCCCGCACGGCGCCCGGATCGTGCGCACCATCTCCTCGCGGGTGGCGTGGGAGACGGTCGCGACCGGCCCGGGGCCTGCTCGCGTCGTGCTCGAAGCACTGACCTCGATGGGCCGCTTCGGCCTCACCGCGCCCGAGCTCACCGCGCTGCTCACCGACGACGTGACCGTGGCCGCGCTCGCGGCCGGCCGGGTGCGGCTCGAGGGTCTGGCGCTGCACCTGCCGATCACGGCGCCGAGCATCGACCACCGCTCGGTGCCCGGTGCCCGGTGGAAGGACGCCGCCGTCGCCCCCGCGCCACCCGCCGGCGCCAGCTCCCGGGTGGTCGAGTCGCTGGCCTGGGGGCTGGAGTGGCAGCACTCGCTCGCCGACCTCTCCGAGCGGATGTCAGCCGGCGGGAACGACGCGGCGGTCACGGCCCTCACGGGCGCCGCGGCGCTCTGGGTCAGCCA
>JANMMN010000134.1:0-4656 GCA_031373405.1 Actinomycetes bacterium | reverse complement strand
GACCATCTCGGCCATGCGGGTGCGGGTCTCCGACGCCGTGAAGTAGGTGCGCACGCGTGATCGGATGCGTTGGGACGTGCCGACGTAGAGGGCGCGGCCCGCCTCGTCGCGGAAGACGTACACGCCGGGTGAGTCGGGCAGCCCCTCGGCGAGGTGGCGCTTGCGCCGCTGCGCCGGGGAGACCCGCGAGGTGTAGGTCGCGAGCTCCTCGAGGGAGTGGACACCGAGCGAGCCGACCCGGCCGATGAGCCCGTGCAGCACGTCGACCGTGGCCCGGGCGTCGGCGAGGGCACGGTGGTTGGGCGTGGTGGTCGAGCGGAAGTGCGCCGCGAGCGTGCCGAGCTTGCAGTTGCGCACCTCGTCGCGCAGCAGCACCGCGCGGGCGAGCCGCGCCGTGTCGACCACGACGTGATCGGGCCACGGGCGCGCCAGCCGGACGCAGGCTCCCTTGAGGAAGGACACGTCGTACGGCGCGTTGTGCGCGACGAGCACGGCGCCGGCGGCGAAGTCGAGGAAGGCGGGCACGGCCACGGCCAGCGGGGGCGCGTCGACGAGCATCGAGTCGGTGATCCCGGTGAGCACCGCGATGAACGGGGGGATGGGCATGCCGGGCTGCACCAGGGTCTGGAACTCACCGACGATCTCCCCGCAGCGGACCTTCACCGCGCCGATCTCGGTGATGCCCGCCTCGACCGGCGACCCGCCGGTGGTCTCGAGGTCGACGACGACGAACGTGACCTCGGCCAGCGGTGTGCCGAGATCGTCGAAGGTCGACTGCTCGACGCGCGGACGCAGCTCGCGCAGCCGGACCTCGATGCTCACGACCTCGACGCTAGGTGGGGGGTCCGACAGTGCGGTGCAGGCGCGCCGCCGTAGGGTCGGCCCCGCCGGTGCGACACCGACGCGAGGGAAAGGGGCGTCGGCGACGACGCCATGACGAGGGGACGACGACCGATGGCCGTGGTGCTGCCCGACGCCGAGACCCGCTGGCGCTGCGGGCGCTGCGGCAACCTCACCCGCTTCGACGTCGTGCGCTCCTCCCGCGTGCTGGAGTACTGGCACCTCGACCTCGGGGGCGAGCCGAAGGTCGAGCAGACGGAGGTCCAGCGCGACGTGCTCGAGTCGGTGGCGTGCCGCTGGTGCGGCGCCGACGGCGACGCGATCGAGCTGGTGCCGCGGCCCGAGGGCGGCGGCCCGATCGCCGACCCGGCCTCGGCCTGAGCCCGGTCGGGGAGCAGGGTGACGCGGCGATGAGCCCGTCGGTGCGCCCGCTCGCGGGAGTGTCCGTGGTCGACCTCACCCGCCTGCTGCCCGGGGCGTATGCCACGTCGCTGCTGGTCGGCCTCGGCGCCGACGTCGTCAAGGTCGAGGACCCGCGTGGGGGAGACGGCCTTCGGCTCTCCCCGCCGTACACCGCATCGGGGGAATCAGGGGTGTTCGTCGCGCTCTGCCGCGGAAAACGGTCGGTTGCCCTCGACCTCAAGAGCTCCGCCGGCCGCGAGGTGCTCCTGGCGATGGTCGCCGCGGCGGACGTCCTCGTCGACTCCTTCCGGCCGGGAGTGCTCGACCGGCTCGGTCTGGGGCCGGACGTGCTGCGTGAGGCCAACCCCACGCTGGTGCACATCTCGCTCACGGCGTACGGCGACGGCGCCCGCCGAGCGCTTCCCGGTCACGACCTCAACGTCGAGGGGTACGCCGGGATCCTGGGGCTGGCGCGCGGCGTCGACGGGAGCGCAGCGATGCCGGGCGTGCCGATCGCCGACATGGCCACCGGGCTGCAGGCAGCGCTCGCGGTGGTGAGCGGGATGCGTGTGAGCGAGGCGCACGGCGGGTTCCGCGCCGACGTCACGATGCTCGACTCGGCGCTCTCGCTCACGGCACTGGGTCAGGGCACCGTGATCGCGACGGGTGAGGCGCCGGCGACGCCGGACGTGCTCACCGGGGGTCTCGCCTGCTACGGCATCTATCGCTGCGCCGACGGGCTCGAGATCGCCTGCGGGGCGCTCGAGCCGGCGTTCTTCGCCCGGGTGGCGCAGCTGGTCGGCGACCCCTCGCTCGCGGCCGCGCAGTACGACATCGCCGGGCAGGACGCGTTGCGCGGTCGGCTCACCGCACTGTTCGCGGAGCGGCCACGCGACGAGTGGCTCGCGCTGCTCGAGGACGACCAGACCTGTGTGACTCCGGTGCGCACCGCGACCGAGGCGCTCGACGATCCCGACCTGCGCCGTCGAGGCGTCATCGAGGAGGTCGTCCTGCGCGATGGCACGACATCGAGCGCCGGGCGGCCGGTGGCCTGGATCGCGCCCGCCACGACGGCCCCGTCCGGCGCCCCCGAACTCGGCGCCGACACCGACGAGGTGTGCCGCGGCCTCGGTCTCGACCCGGACGCGCTGCGGGCCGCGGGAGCCTTCGGCTGACCGGTGGCAGCTGACCGCTGACGGCTCACTCCAGACTCAGCCCCCGACGCCCGACCCCAGACCCCCGACCCCAGACCCCCGACCGCTGCGCGGCTGACCCGGGGCGATGTCGGACCCCGTCCCTACCGTCGTCGGCAGGTGGTCCGGGACGGTCCGGGCCCGCGTCCGACGTGAGGTTCCCCGTGATCGTCGACTGCGACACATGCGTGGTGCGAGGCCCGTCCTGCGGCGACTGCGTCGTCACCTTCCTCCTCGGCCCACCCCAGTGGCTGGCGCACGAGGGCCTTCCCGGCGTCGAGATGGCCGCGCTGGCCGTCCTGGCCGACTCGGGCCTGGTCCCGCCGCTGCGCCTCGTCCCCCCGATCCCCGACCCGACGACCCTGGCGGGAGCCGACGGGCTCGCCGCAGGGCGAGCAGCCGGCTGAGCCGCGACCGGGGCGGCCGTCCGAGATCGGGTCACGGCACGGTCACGAGATGGTGTCGTGACGATGTCGGCGGGTTGGCCGTGTGGGGTCGGATGCCCTGATAGGGTCACCGCAGGTGTTCGTCGAAGTGCCGTCACTCGACGGCTGCGAGCACCCCGTCGAGTTCGAGACGGCCCCGCTCGCGGAGCCCGATCGGAGCCGGGGACCCACTTCCCCCGGGGCGAATCGGCGGTGGACCGAGATCCTCCGGGGTCGACGCGAGCCGTTGTAGGGCGATCTTCCCGCCCGAGCCCGTCAGCTCACCCGGTAGACGGCAGGGGAGAGGGAGGCCGCCTTCGTGGCGACCAGCTCCACCGCGCTGACGCGCGCCGGCCGGACCCGCGCGGTCCGCCTCGTCGCACCGCTGGCCGCGCTCGCCATGCTATTCGGCGTGCTCGCCTTCGGCGCTGGCCCGGCGACCGCCCAGCCCACCAAGACCATCGAGCAGGTCCAGGCCGAGGTCGACGCCCTCGAGCGCGACGCGGCCGACGCTGCCGAGGCGTGGAACGAGGCGCGCACCCGCCAGGCCGACATCGTGCGCACGATCGCGACGCTCAAGGTCCGGATCGCCGCGGCCACCGCCGCCTACGGCGCGATCGCCGGGGCCGTCGACGACATCGCCCGTGCGGCGTACGCCTCCGGCGGCATCGAGCCCAGCCTGCAGGCGCTCCTCGCTGATGACCCGCAGGCCTTCCTCGACCAGAGCGCCACCCTCGACCAGGTGGCCCGGTCGCAGGGCACGTCGTTGCGGCGCACCCAGACCGCGCGGCTCCAGCTCGCTCAGCTCGACGCCCAGCTCACCCAGCAGCAGACGGCAGCTGCCGCTGCGAGTGCCGACGCGGTGACGCAGAAGCGCCGGGTCAGCGACAGGCTCGCCCAGGCCGAGGCGCTCCTCTCCTCGCTCAAGGCCGAGGAGCGCGCCCGCCTCGAGGCCCTCAACGCGGCCCGGCGCGCGGCGTCGGCGCGAGCAGCAGCAGCCGCTGCCGCAGCGGCCCGTGCCGCGGCCGCCCGCGCCAGCCGCACGCAGGCCAGGGCCGTCCAGACCCGCAGCACCACCTCGCGAAGCTCGACCGACACTCCCGAGGTCGCGTCGGACGGTTCGCCGTCGAGCCGCGCCCGGATTGCCGTCGCCTACGCCCTCGCTCAGGTCGGCGACCGCTATGTCGCCGCCGCAGCCGGACCGAGCGCCTTCGACTGCTCCGGACTCACGCTGGCTGCCTGGCGCCGCGCCGGTGTCTCGCTGCCGCACTACTCCCGCTCGCAGTACAGCTCCACCCGGCGGGTCAGCCGCAGCGAGCTGCGCCCCGGCGACCTGCTGTTCTACTTCGGCAGCGGCGCGCACCACGTGTCGATCTACATCGGCGGCGGGATGATGGTCAGCGCCTCCAACCCGCGCGACGGCGTCGAGGTCATCGCGGCCTGGGGCCCGTGGTACGACAGCCGCTACTCCGGTGCCGGTCGGGTCGTCTGACCGCTCGGGTGGAGCGTGCGGCCGGGGAGTCCGAAGGACGCCGGCCGACGACGTAGCGTGGAGCCCGTGACCGATCCCGCGGACGTCGACTCAGGCTCGAGCGCGTCCTCGGCGCTGCCGGTCGACCCACCGCTCGACCCGGTCGCCCGACGACGACGGTGGAGACCGGTCGCCGTCGGCGTCACCGTGCTCGCCACGGTCCTCGCCGTGACCCAGGTCGACACCGGCCCCCGGATCGCCACCGTGCGCCAGGCCCCTGGCGAGTCCGGCTCGACGCTGCCGCTCGGCGCGCAGACGCCGACAC
>JANMMN010000091.1:0-4666 GCA_031373405.1 Actinomycetes bacterium | reverse complement strand
CGCGCCGGTTTGCCGGACGCGCTCCGGAGGTGACCCCCACCGGGGGCGCCCCGCCCCTAACCTCTGCCCGCCGTGGCGCCGGCCTACCCCCCGCGTGGCCGCCCCCCGCCCGCTGCCGCCCCCCCACCCCTCGCGCAGATCATCGCGGGAGAGCCAGCGCAGCTCGGTGATCTCCTCACCGTCGGGTCACGCCTCGGGCGAGCCGGCGGCGAGCCTGGCCCGGTAGCCGAGCATGAGGCTCGACGGGAAGGGCCACGGTTGGGAGCCGAGGTAGTCGAGCCGGTCAACAGCGATACCCGCTTCCTCCCCGATCTCGCGCAGCACCGCCATCTCCGCAGACTCCCCCGCCTCGACGAAACCCGCCAGCGTCGAGAACCAGCCGGGCGGCCAGTCACCGCGGCGACCCAGCAGGACGCGGTCCTCGTCATCGGTGACGAGCACGATCACGGCGGGGTCGGAGCGGGGGAAGTGCTGGCTGGCATCGACCACGCAGGTGCGCGACCATCCCGCCTGCGCCGGCTCGCTGAGCGCACCGCAACGCGGGCAGCGCGGGTGCGTCGCGTGCCAGTTGGCGAGCGCCACGGCCATGACCAGCAGCCCCGCGTCGCGGTCACCGAGCGCGGCGCCGACCTCGCGCAGGCCGGCCCAGCGCGCGCCCTCGGGCGCGTCCCACGGCTCGATCCCGCCATCGACCAGGAGCGCCACGAACGCCGTGCCGTCGGCCACGGCGAGCAGCACGCGCACCCCGTCGTACGACGACGCGATCGACGGTGGCACGAGCTCGAGCTCGACGCTGCCACGGGGCGCGTCCACCTGCCCCCGAACAGCACCGTCGTACGACAGGTCCGCGACTGGCACGCCGGTGACGCGCCCCGAAGATCCGTTGCGCACCAGGGTTTTTCCGCGGTGGATCAGCACGACCCGGGTCATCTCGTCGGACCACGCCGCGTCGAACCACGCGGCATCCCCACGTCGCTCCGCTGCGCGGTCGAGATCGCCTCGGGCGAGGGTGAGCGAGCTCAGGAGACCGGTGTCGGGCATGGGCTCAGCGCGACCAGGTGGCGGCGAGATCGGTCCAGAGGTACGCCGCGGCCTCGGCCCCACGGAGCAGGAACTCGATGTCGGCCTTCTCGTTCGGTGCGTGGATCCGGTCGTCGGGGAGTCCGACCCCGAGGAAGACCACCGGCACGTCGAGGATCTGGGCGAGGTCGGCCTGCGGGCCGCTGCCGCCCTCGCGGGTGTAGAGCACCTCGGTCTCGAAGGCGCGTGCCATCGCCCGGGTGACGCACTGCAGCGCGGGGTGGTCGAGCGGGGTGAGGAACGGGCGTACGCCGGAGCGCTCGTAGTGCGGGGTGACCTCGATCCCGTCAGGGATCGTGCCGTCGGCCGCCAGGAGCTCGAGCCACGCGGCGAACGCCGGCGCGACGTCGGCCGGGTCCATCCCCGCCACGAGGCGGAACGAGAACTTCGCGTGGGCCTCGCTCGGGATGATCGTCTTGCCACCCGGGCCGGTGTAGCCGCCCCACAGCCCGTTGACCTCGGCCGTGGGACGGGCCCAGATCCGCTCGAGCGTGGTGAACCCGGCCTCGCCAGATGTCGCACCAGACTGGGCGTCGACCAGCCAGCGCGCCTCGTCGAACGGCAGGCGCGCGAACAGCTCCCGCTCCCGCTCGTCGAGCGTGACGACCTTGTCGTAGAAGCCCGGCAGGGTCACCCGCCCCTTGTCGTCGTGGAGCCGTGCCACCATCCGGGCGATCACGGTCACCGGGTTGGGCACCGCGCCGCCGAACGAACCCGAGTGCAGGTCGCCGGCGGGCCCCCGGACGTCGATCTGCACCTCGATCAGACCGCGCATGCCGGTGCAGACCGAGATCGTGTCGCGGCCGAACACGCCCGTGTCGCTGACCACCACGACGTCGCAGTCGAGCCGGTCACGATGCTCGCGGAGCAGCGCGGCGAAGTTCACCGAGCCCGACTCCTCCTCGCCCTCGATGAGCAGCTTGATGGAGACGGCGGGCGAGGTCCGGCCCGTGGTCGCGAGGTGCGCGCCGAGGCCGAGGACGTGGAAGAAGACTTGCCCCTTGTCGTCGATCGCGCCTCGCCCGACGAGCTCCTCGCCGTACGCCGTGGCCCGCACCAGAGGCTCGAAGGGTGCCGTCTCCCAGAGCTCGACCGGGTCGACCGGCTGCACGTCGTGGTGTCCGTAGACCACGACGGTCGGAGCGTGCGGGTCCTCGCTCGGCCACTCGGCGTAGACCGCGGGCAGCCCAGGGGTCGGCCAGATCTCGACCGAGGGGAACCCCGCGCGCAGCAACCGCTGGGCGAGCCAGTCGGCGCTGCGCGACACCTCGTCGGCCTGCTCCGGATCGGCGCTGATGCTCGCGATCCGCAGCCAGTCGCTCAGCTCGGCAACGAACTCGTCGCGGCGCTCGGCGACGTAGGCGCGGACCGCAGGATCAGGAGTGTGCTCCGGGATGCTCACGGTGCGACCCTACGACGCTACGACGCGCCACCGCGCGGCGCTCGCAGGCACCGGTGCCGCACCCGCGTGGGAGGATGGCCAGGACGCAGGGGGCACGGCGACAGGCGGGACACGAGGCATGGCGCGCTTCATCGGTCAGCTCACGGGCGTTCGTTTCATCGCTGCGGCGTGGGTGATGCTCTACCACTTCCAGGTTCCGCTGGCGACGCTCGGGCTGCTCGTGCCGGGGGTGCACGAGTTCTTGCGCGTCGGGCGCCTCGGCGTCGACCTCTTCTTCGCGCTGTCGGGCTTCATCCTCACCCACACCTACCTCACCAGGATGGGTCCGAAGCTGACCTGGCCGCAGGCGCGGCACTTCCTCTGGCTGCGGCTGGCCCGCATCTATCCCGTGCACTTCGTCATGCTCAATGTCGCCGGTCTCGCCGTGCTCGCGCAGTCGCGGTTCGGCTCCTCGGACGCCGGGAGCCGCGACTGGCTCAACCCGGTCGACTACCTCAAGCAGGTGCTGCTCATCCACGAGTGGGGCCCCAACCCGCAGCGCGGCTGGAACTTCCCCGCCTGGTCGCTGTCGATGGAGTGGCTGGCCTACCTGCTCTTCCCGGTCCTCGTGCTGCTGCTCTTCCGCTTCCACGAGCGGATCAGCACGCGCCTGCTCGCCGTCGCGTGGGTCGTCGTGCTCGTGCCGTTGCTGACGTACGGCGTGGCCTACACCGGCGACCCGTACTACATCTCCGGCTGGGGCTCGACGATCCGGATCCTCACCGAGTTCACCGCCGGCGGGATCACCTACCTGATCGTCGCGCGGTTCTGGGCGCAGACCGACACCGGACCGCGACCGCGGGTCGAGCGGCTGGCGACCACCCTGTCGGTGGCGCTGCCCGTGCTCGTCGTCGTGCTGGCGTTCGTCCTCGGCCGCATCTCGGGTCTGCAGTGGACGGTGAGCGACCTGCCTGACACTCCCAACGCGGCCGACCTGCCGCCCAAGCTCCACCTGGAGCTCGTGCCGCTGCTCATCGCCTGGATCGGTGCGCTGGCGCTCACGGCCCGAGGTCCGTCGAAGTGGCTCGCGACCGACCGCCTGGTGCTCGGCGGCTTCATCTCCTTCTCGCTCTACATGACCCACACCGTCTGGTACGGGCTCTGGCGTGCAGGGATGAAGGCTGCGGGCATCACGGACGGTCTGCTCTACCTGATCGCTTTCGTGGGGCTCGTCCTCGGCGCGATCGTGGTCGCCTGGGTGATGTGGAAGTTCATCGAGGAGCCCGCACGCGAGTGGATGAGACGTCGCTCCGGCGAGCGCCCCAAGCCGGTCGAGGAGCTGGCACTCGAGAGCAGCTAGTCATGCGTCAATCCCCAAGCAAGGACCACTAGATCGTTCGGTCCACGAAGCGCGCCTCAAGGACCTCAGCGAGTTGTCGAGCAGAGTCGCGGCCGCGCTGTACTTGGCGACTCGTCATGGCCCATCGGGTCTGTGTAGGCAGAGGAACGTCGCCTCGATTCGCACGAACTGAAACGGTCGAGACCGGCACGAAACCCCATCCCACGTCGCCGAGGCAGTCCACCGACCCCGAGGCCAGCAGGCGGTCGGCGGTTGTCCACCGCCACAGTCTGACTGCTGGTCGGGCTGGTGCTGGTCAGGCACGCCCCGTCGGCATCCCCCGGGTACACGGTGCGCGAGGTCCGGTTGGAGTTGATGTCCCAGCCGTGGCCTCGTGGTTCGACACACGCAGGGGAAAGCCGCGGGAAAAGTCACTCATAGGGTGGCCACTTCCGCGAGGATCGCCACCACAAGTGACCCCGCTCCTCGGTCCAACCGGCGCGAGAAACCTGAATGATGATCGCCGTGATGTCAGTGAGCGGATCGCCTTCTGTGACATCAACTCGTGCCGCCACACGGTCAGCCACGGAGATGTAGATGACCTCGTCTTCTGGCCACACTCCCATCGCTGGCGCGTCGGCGCTCGTGGGCCGAATCATTAGGCGGCTCACCTGCCACGTGGAGTCCGGCGGACTCTCCGTCACTTTGGCGAGTGAGCCAAGCGCGGACTGCACCGCCGCACCGATCTCCCGGATGAGAGCGCCATGCTCATCGCTGGAGGCCCCGGACATCAGAGCCGCTTGCCGTTGAGAAGATGCAGATGCCCGGCAGACCAAGGCCATCGCGGTGAGTACACGCGGAGTGTC
>JANMMN010000067.1:0-1608 GCA_031373405.1 Actinomycetes bacterium | reverse complement strand
GGCGACGCCTGACCCCTTCGAGTGCTTGCGCCTGCCGCTTCCGAGGATCGAGGTTGCGGCGGATTCGCGGAATCGGGGGCAGGCGAAGGCACTCGGACCAGTGAGCGAGTCAGTCGGGGATCGGGCCAGAGAGCAGGCGCGTCAGCCCCGGCGGAGCTTCTTGAGGAGCTCCTTGCCGCCGACGCGGCGGATCTCGTCGGGGTCGCCGCAGACGACGAGCTGGTCGCGGGCACGCGACAGACCGACGAGCAGGGTCTCGCGGGCGGTTGCCGGGTCGCGGAAGCCGTCGACGGCGAGCACCACCGCGGGCCGTTCCAGTCCCTTGAAGCCGGGCACGGTCGAGTAGAAGAACTGCGCGTCGTCCCAGTAGGACTCCCAATAGCCGTCGCGACCGTGGTGCTCGACGACCTCGATCTGCATGGGGTGACGGTGGTGGGTGGTGAGCAGCACGATCTCCGACTGCGGCCAGCCGGCCTCGATAAGCGCGTCCGCCTGGGCGTCGGCGGTTGCCACGGCGTCCGCCGTCGAGCACGGGACGAACGTGACCGCGGGGCCGTAGCCCCCGAGCACCGCCATCGACTCGGGCATGAGGAGGTTGACGACCTCGGAGATCGGTCCGGAGTTGCGCAGGTTCTCCTGCAGGTCGAGCACGGGCAGCCCGAGCTCGTCACTGCCCTCCCGCCCGAACACCTGCTGCGCGCCGTCACTGAACACCGCGAGCCGTCCCGGGCCGTCGGGTCGTAGCGCGGCGAACAGCGCCGGCCACCAGAGCGCCCCGAAGTCCTGGCCTTCGTCGACGACGATGGCGTCGTACTTCTCCGGGTCGGGCAGACCGGCCGCGAGCTCGGCCATGCGGCGCGGGATCGTGTCGTCCCACTCGTGCTGCTGCGCGTTCTCCGACGCGACGGCTCCCCATCGGAAGCCGAGCGCGTGGAAGGTGGAGACGTCGACGTTGCGTCGTACGTCGTCGGGCCAGCCGCGCAGCACCCGGTCGACCCAGGTGGTCAGGCCGCGGGAGTACGCGAGGAACGCGACCCGTTCGCCGGCGAGCGCCCAACGGCGGGCCTGCTCGATGGCGAGGAACGTCTTGCCCGTCCCCGGGCCGCCGACGACCTGGTAGCGCGGCATCTTGCGGGCGAGGTCGAGCACCCGGTGCTGCTCCTCGGTGAGCTGACGTACGACGTCCTGACGCAGTGCGCGCAGCGCCGCGACCTCGACCTGGGAGTCACCTCGACCGCCGAGGATCTCCGCCGCGCGCTCCACTCCTGATTCGCCGGGAGGCGCCTTGGGCTGATTGTCGAGCGGACCGGCCAGCAGCAAGCGGATGCGTTCCATCCCGTCGCGATCCTCGCCCTTCGCCAGCACCAGTCGGCGTGGCAGGCCGGGGCCGAAGTCAGCGTCGGCGGCGAGGCTGGTGTCGGGGATCGCGACGAGGTGCACCATGCGCGGCTGCGGACCCACCCAGCGGGGATGGCGCACGAGGTGACGGCGGACGAGGTACTTCTCGCTCACCGCCTGGTCGGCGAGGTCGAGGGTGCGGCGCCCATCGCGCGTCAGCTGGACGTACTCGCCGTCCTGGAACCTGACCTGGCCGCCCTTCACCTCGAC
>JANMMN010000055.1:0-3785 GCA_031373405.1 Actinomycetes bacterium | reverse complement strand
GGACGAGATCGCGATCCCCGCGGTGCGCTCGGTGGCCCTCGGAGTCGCCTCGCCGCACGTGCTCGACATCGCCTCGGCGTACTCCACCTTCGCGGCGCGCGGCCAGCAGGTCTCGCCCACGGTCCTCAAGGAGGTGCGCGGCTCCAACGGCGGCGTGATCTTCCTGCTCGACCCGTCGCCGAAGCAGGCCTTCAGCTCGGAGGTCGCCGACACGGTGAACTACGCCCTGGCGAAGGTGGTCACCGACGGCACCGGCTCCGCCGCCCGAGCGCTGGGCCGCCCGGCAGCCGGCAAGACGGGCACGACGAACGAGAACAAGTCGGCGTGGTTCGCCGGCTATACCCCGGAGCTCGCTGCCGCGGTGATGTTCGTCAAGGACGACGCCGCGGGCAACCCGATGACCCTCAGCGGGGTCGGCGGGATGAACTCGGTCACCGGCGGGTCGTTCCCGGCGCGGATCTGGACGGCGTTCATGAAGGCCGCGCTCAAGGGACCGGCCTTCTCGAGGTTCGTGCCGCCGGAGTCGCTCCCGACGGCGTCGGCCTCGCCCACCGTCAGCCCGACCCCGACCCCGACGGCGACCCCGTCGGCGAGCGGCACCCCGTCGGCACCGGCCCCGAGCACCCCCCCGGCCCCGACCGGCCCCGCGTCGCCGCCGCCGGTCGACCCCACCCCGAGCAGCACCCCGACACCCCCCGGCCCGCCCACACCGAGCACCCCCGCATCGGGAGCCCCCCCGAGCCCAGCCGCGGCCACCCCCTCCTAGCGTCAACGGGCAGCGAACGGGGAGCTGGATCGCGTGGGGGACACGACTCGGTCGTCCGGGGAACGCCGCGATGGCCCGGATGCGTCGTACGGCACGATGGCGCCCGTGAACCCGACCGAGCTCGAGCCGATCCGGCTCGGGACGCCGATGCCCGTGACGCTGCCGGCCGACGGTGACCCGGTCGTCGCCGCGGCGACGGAGCGGATCGGCGGGAGGTCCGGCTCGCACCGGGGCTGGGGCCGGGCGCTCGTGACTCCGCTGCGGGTGCTCGTGGTGCTCGCGGCGACGGCGTACGCCGTGGGCTACCTGAGCAAGATCCCGTGCCACACCGAGAGCTTCGCCGGCGACGCGCGCTACACCCGGCTCTGCTACTCCGACATCCCCTACCTCTACCAGCTGCGCGGCTTCGCCGACGGCTGGCTGCCTTACCTGCAGACCGGCGAGGGGCGCGGCCCGGCGCTGGAGTACCCCGTGCTCACCGGCGCCTTCATGCAGCTCGCGTCCTGGCTGACCGGCACCGACGGCAACTCCCAGACCCGGTCGATCCTGTTCTTCGACTGGACCGTGATCCTGCTCCTCGTCTGCCTCGTCGTGACCGTCGTGTGCACCGCCCTGACGGTGCGCCGTCGTCCGTGGGACGCGGCGCTGGTCGCTCTCGCCCCGGCGATGGTGCTCACCGCGGTCATCAACTGGGACCTGCTGGCGGTGGCGCTCACGGCAGGCTCGATGCTCGCGTGGTCACGGGCGCGCCCCGGCTGGGCCGGGGTGTGGCTCGGCCTGGCGATCGCGGCGAAGTTCTACCCCGTGCTGCTGCTCGGCCCGCTCCTGCTGCTGTGCCTGCGCGGCGGTCGGCTGCGCGCGTTCGGCGTCACCCTGCTGGGCACGGCCGGGGCCTGGCTCGCGGTGAACCTGCCCGTCTACCTCGTCAACGCCGAGGGCTGGCGGGAGTTCTACACGTTCTCCTCCACGCGCGGCACCGACTGGGGCTCGCTCTGGTACGTCCTGCAGGTGCTCAAGCGCCCGGTGCCGCCGGAGTCGCTCAACCTGGTCGCGATCGGGCTGCTGCTCGCCCTGTGCCTGGGCATCGCCGCCCTCATCCTCGGGGCCGAGCGCCGGCCGCGCTACGCCCAGGTCGCCTTCCTCGTGGTGGCGGCGTTCTGCCTCACCAACAAGGTCTACTCCCCGCAGTACGTGCTCTGGCTGATCCCGCTCGCCGCGATGGCCCGGCCGCGCTGGCGCGACTTCCTCGTCTGGCAGACCGGGGAGGTGCTCTACTTCGCGGCGATCTGGTACTTCCTCCAGCAGTACGGCAGCGACAACAAGGGCCTTCCGGAGGGGTGGTACGTCGCGGCGATCCTCGTCCACGTCCTGACCACGGCGTGGTTCGCCGGGATGGTCGGGCGCGACATCCTGCGCCCGTGGCACGACCCCGTCCGCACCGACGGGCACCCCGACGACCTCGACGATCCTGGCGGTGGTGTCCTCGACGGCGCGCCGGACGCGTTCACGCTGCGCGGCGTACGCCGGGGTCGAGAGCCGCTCGACGCACCCGCCGGCGCGCACGCCACCCCCTGACCTCGGCACGCGCGGACGCCGCTCCGTGATCGGAGCGGGCGGGGCGTCGACGTACCCGACGGGTCGGGCTAGGCCTGGCGCGCGGCGCGGGCCTCGGCGATCTGTGCGGCGCCGTAGCGCACCTCGAGCAGCTGCTGGGTGCGCTCCTCGCCGAGGAAGCGCTTGCTGATCGCGTTCATCGGGTCCTGCGTGTAGCCGTACTCGCGGATGAGGTGGTCGCGCTCCTGCAGCGCCTCACGCTCCTGCGCGGGGACCGGCTTGGCGTTCTCGACCCAGCGCATCCAGCGGTCGAAGCGGCGGTTCACGTGGTCGCGCAGCACCTCGATCATCTCGGGCGTGCGCTCGGTGGTGTAGGAGTGCGCCGACGGCGAGAGGTAGGCGCGCATGTAGGTGCCGTGCGAGACCGACCAGCTGAAGCGGGGGTCGCCGCGCAGCTCGAGGTAGTCGGAGTTGTCCTCGTCGTAGTAGGTGTGCAGGTAGTCGAGGTCGGTCATGAGGTCGCGGCGCGGCACCAGCTCGGAGTAGTAGAACAACGCCGGGATCGTGCCGAACACGATGACGAGGTGCGGTACGTCGATCTGCGGCCCGAGCCAGACCTGCAGGTTCATGTCGAGGATCGAGGCCTTGCGGTTGCCGATCCACGAGTTGGCGACGTGCTCGGCGCGCGGCGAGGTCCAGGTGGCCATCGAGCCCTCGTAGCCGCCCTCGGTGCTCCAGTAGTCGAGTCCCTCGCAGGCCGGCTGCGGGACCAGCTCGGGGAACTGCGACTCGACCCGTCCGCGCAGCTCGGTGAGGATCCCGAACAGCGCGGCGTGGCTCTCGGTCACGTCGGTGTCGGGGTTCTCGGCGAGGTACTCGTGGATGGTCTTGGTCTGCGAGACGGTCACGGCGGGCTCGAGATCAGCAGTCATGGGGCCTACCGTACCGCCGAATGGAACGCCGTTCCATACCCACGGGACCTTGGTTCAGAGGCCGAGGACGGCGTCGAAGGACACCGTGGTCAGCCGCACGTCGACCTCGAGCTGGTCACCGACCTGAGGCAGCGCCACACCCGCGGGGACCCGCAGGAGCGAGACCTGCATGTGCGGGGGCTCGGCGAACCAGCGCTGCTTGCCGCCGAGGTGGAAGGGCGAGAGCGCCCGTCCGCCCGCCTCGAGCACACCGGAGCCGGCCGCGACGGCACGCTGGCGCAGGCTCCCGACGTGCGAGGGAGCCTCGAGGGCGACACCGTGCGCGGTTCCACCGCCGACCACGACGAGCGCCCCGTCGCGTGACGCCCGGCGTTGGCGGTAGCCGCTGGCCTGGCCCTTTCCGATCTCGTGCACGGCGAGCACGGTGCCCTGGGCGCGCAGAGCGCCGCGGTCGCCGAGCCAGAGCCGGGTGCCGATCCGGGCGAAGAGCGCGATCTGGGGCAGCGCGCCGCGCAGTGCGGTGAGCTCGACGT
>JANMMN010000013.1:0-1905 GCA_031373405.1 Actinomycetes bacterium | reverse complement strand
GCGCCCCGGCGACACCGTGCACGTGGGCGGCGGTCGCGGCGAGCCGTGCTGCCGTCACGGCGTCGAGCCGACCGCGTGCCTCGTGGTGGGCGAGCAGCGATCAGAGCAGCCCGGCGAGGACGTCGCCGGAGCCCGCGGTCGCCAGCTCCGGAGGTGCCGCGACCGCGACGTACGCCGGACCCTCGGGCGCAGCGACGACCGTGGCGGCTCCCTTGAGCAGCACCACGACGCCGAGGGTCGTGGCCAGCGCCCGAGCGGCACCGATCGGGTCCGGGCCCACCTCGTGACCCGCGACGCGTGCGAACTCTCCCGCGTGCGGGGTCAGCACCGTCGTCGCGGACCGACCGCGCACGGCCGAGCGGATCTCGTCGTCCGTCGCCAGCAGGGTCAGTGCGTCGGCGTCGAGCACGAGCGGGACATCGATCCGTGCGGCCGCCAGCAGGGCGTCGCGCGCGTCGCCATCGGTGCCGCGGCCGCAGCCGAGCACCCAGCACTGGACGCGCCCCGCGGCGTGGATCGACTCCGTCGTGGTGACCACGTCGGGCCAGGCGGTCGAGACCGCGGCCGAGGCCGGCCCGCTGTGGCGCACGTAGCCTGCGACCCCGCAGCGCGCGGCACCGGTCGACAGCACGCCGGCGCCGGGGTAGGCCGCGGACCCGGTCGAGAGCCCGACGACGCCGCGCGAGTACTTGTCGTCGTCGAGGCCGGGGCGGTCGAGGGCCGCCGCCGCGAGCCGGTCGTCGACGAGCACCAACGAGCCGCGCGGGTCGAGGTCGCCGAGGTCGAGGCCGATGTCGACGACCTCCAGGTCCCCGGCGTACGCCGCACCCTGACCGACGAGCAGACCCGGCTTGAGCACGCCGAGCACCACCGTGCGGTCGGCACGCACGACGGCGCCGTGGTCGGCGACCGTTCCGGTATCGGCGTCCACACCGCTGGGGACGTCGACGGAGAGCACCGCCGTGTCGGTCTCGCGCACGAGTGCCGCCAGGGTGGCGGACGGCTCGCGCAACGCTCCCCTGCCCCCGATCCCGACGATGCCGTCGAGCACGAGATCGGCGTTGGCCACGAGCTCCGCGGCCGCCAGCAGGTCGGTCGTCGCGTGCAGCCGCCCGCCGGCCCGGCGCAGCGCGGACGCCCCGGCAGCGTGGTGCCGGTCGGCGACGAGCAGAGCGTCGACCCGGGCACCGCGAGAGGCGAGGCGCGCACCGGCGTACAACGCGTCGCCGCCGTTGTCACCGCTGCCGACGAGCAGCACGACGCGCGACCCGGTGACCAGACCCGTGATGTCGCGGAGCATCCCGCCTGCGGCGACCGCGACCGCGGCGGCCGCACGCTGCATGAGGGTGCCCGGCGCCAGGTCGGACATCGCGCGCGCCTCGAGCTCGCGCACGGTCGCCGTCGCCAGCGCGACCGTGGCCGGCCGAGATCTCACGGCGACTCCGCGATGACATAGGCGATCGCGACGTCGCCGTCGTGGGTGAGCGAGAGGTGCCAGCGACCGATGCCCTGCTGGCGCGCCTGCGCTGCGACGGAGTCCGACATTCGCAGCCAGGGCCGCCCGTCGCTGTCGCCGACCACCTGGCAGTCGTGCCACGCCAGCCCGGCCGGTGCACCGAGGGCCTTGGCCACGGCCTCCTTCGCAGCGAACCGTGCGGCGAGCGAGGTCTCGGTGCGGGGATGGCCTTCGTCGGTGGTTCGTTCGGCAAGCGTGAAGAGCCGGTCGAGCATCCCGGGGGTGCGCTGGAGCGTCGCCGCGAAACGTGGCACGTTCACCACATCGATCCCGATGCCCACGATCATGGCCGTCAGCCTGCCACGCGCGCGGCAGCGGCGTCGCACGAGCGCTACTCGACCGTGACGCTCTTGGCCAGGTTACGAGGCTGATCGACGTCGTGGCCCTTC
>JANMMN010000414.1:0-7598 GCA_031373405.1 Actinomycetes bacterium | reverse complement strand
GTTCCAGCCCGGCGAGCTGGCCAAGATCCTGCTCACCGTGTTCTTCGCCGGCTACCTGGTCACGGCACGGGACTCGTTGTCGTTGGTCGGGCGCAAGTTCCTCGGGCTCAAGCTGCCCCGGGCGCGTGACCTCGGGCCGATCCTGCTGGCCTGGTTGGCCAGTCTGGGGGTGCTGGTCTTCGAACGCGATCTGGGCACCTCGCTGCTGTTCTTCGGCCTGTTCGTGTCCCTGCTCTACGTCGCCACGCAGCGCCGCAGCTGGCTGGTGCTGGGCGCCGTGCTCTTCCTCACCGGTGCGGTCCTCGCCTTCTTCGCCTTCAACCACGTGCGCGTGCGCGTCAACATCTGGCTCGACCCGTTCGGCGACGAGGCAGACAGCGGCTACCAGATCGCGCAGTCGCTCTACGGCTTCGCGAGCGGCGGCATGTTCGGGTCGGGCCTCGGGCAGGGCTATCCGCAGCTCGTTCCCTACGCCAAGAGCGACTTCATCATCGCGGCGTTCGGTGAGGAGCTCGGACTCATCGGCCTGTTCGCGATGCTGATGCTCTACGCGATCGTCGTCGAACGCGGTCTGCGCACTGCCGTCGCGTGCCGCGACGTCTTCGGCTCGCTGCTCGCCGCGGGCCTCTCGATCGTGCTCGCCCTGCAGGTCTTCATCGTGGTCGGCGGGGTCAGTCGGCTGATCCCGCTCACCGGTCTCACCACTCCCTTCCTGTCGCAGGGCGGCTCGTCGCTCGTCGCCAACTGGATCGCGGTCGGGCTGCTCGTCCGGATCAGCGACACCGCGCGCCGACCGGACACGGACACCGACCCGGTGCTGCTCGAGGACGCACCCACGCAGGTGGTGCGGCTGTGATCCGGTCCCTGCGTCGGCTCTCGGTGGTCATCGCCGTCCTGATGTTCGCGCTGCTCGCGAACATCACCTACCTGCAGTACGTCGCTGCCTCGGACATCCGCAGTCGTCAGGCCAACAGCCGCACGCTGCTCGACGAGTACGGCCGAGAGCGGGGTCCGATCCTGCTCGGCTCCGCGGCGATCGCGTCGTCGATCCCCACCGACGACCAGCTCAAGTACCTCCGCCAGTACGCCAAGGGTCCGCTCTACGCGCCGGCGACCGGCTTCTACTCGATCGTGTACGGAGCGACGGGGATCGAGCGCACCGAGAACTCCGTGCTCTCCGGCTCCGACGACCGCTTCTTCGTCGACCGGGTGCAGCAGCTCTTCGCCGGCCGTGGGGTCAAGGGCGGTGCGGTGCGGCTCACCCTCGATCCGGCGGCGCAGAAGGCGGCGTACGACGGACTCGCCGGGCGCACCGGCGCCGTGGTCGCCCTCGACCCGCGCACCGGCGCGATCCTCGCGCTCGCAACGTCGCCGTCCTTCGACCCCAACGTGCTGAGCAGCCACGACCCCGCGTCGATCCGAGCGGCGTACGACGCCTACGACGCCGATCCCGCCAAGCCGCTGCTGAACCGCCCGCTGGTCATGACGCTGCCGCCGGGATCGACCTTCAAGCTCGTGACGGCAGCGGCCGCCCTCGAGTCGGGGAAGTACACCCCCACCACGGTCGTGCCCGGTCCTGCCTCGCTCAAGCTCCCGCTCACCGACAAGGAGCTCAACAACTGGTCGGGCACGGCGTGCGGTCCCGACGGGCTCACCACGCTCGAGAACGCGCTCGCGATCTCCTGCAACACCGCGTTCGCCTCCATCGGCCTCGCCCTCGGCGACGACGCGCTGCGCGCACAGGCCCAGAAGTTCGGCTTCGACAGCGCCTTCGAGGTGCCGCTGCGCGCCGCGACCAGCCGCTTCCCGGCCGACCCGGACGCGCCGCAGACAGCGATGAGCGCCATCGGTCAGTTCGACGTGAGCGCCACCGCGCTGCAGATGGCGATGGTAGGCGCCGGCATCGGCAACAACGGCCAGGTGATGTATCCCTACCTCGTCTCCGAGGTCCTCTCCCCACAGCTCACGACGCTCGAGATCGCCGAGCCGACCGCCTTTTCCCAGGCCATGTCCCCCGCGAACGCGGCTGCCCTTCTCGCGATGATGGTCCAGGTGGTCGACCAGGGCACCGGCTCCAACGCGTCGATCTCCGGGGTGAGCGTGGGCGGGAAGACCGGCACCGCGCAGTCGGCACCGGGTTCGCCACCGCATGCGTGGTACGTCGCGGTCGCTCCCGCCGACCGTTCGGGGGCGGCGCGGGTCGCCGTCGCGGTCGTGCTGCAGAACGGCGGGGGCGCCGCAGAGGTCAGCGGCAACAAGCTCGCGGCACCCATCGCGAAGGCAGTCATGGAAGCGGTGCTGCGATGATCGAGGAACTCGCGTGCGACGACCGTCGCGCGGTGGAGGAGGAACGGTGAGCGACGACATCCGCAGGCTGGGCGAGCGCTACGAGCTCGGCGAGGTCATCGGGCGCGGCGGCATGGCCGAGGTGCACGAGGGCAAGGACCTTCGTCTCGGTCGCCGCGTGGCCGTGAAGATCCTGCGGCCGGACCTCGCGCGCGACCCCAGCTTCCAGGCCCGCTTCCGGCGCGAGGCGCAGAGTGCCGCATCGCTCAACCACCCCAACGTGGTCGCTGTCTACGACACCGGTGAGGACGTGCTCGGCAGCGCCGAGGGCGACACCGGGGAGGTGGTGCCCTACATCGTGATGGAGTTCGTCGACGGCATGACGCTGCGCCAGCTGCTGACCAGCGGACGGCGCCTGCTCCCCGAGCGCACGCTGGAGATCACCAGCGGCACGCTCGCGGCCCTCGACTACAGCCACCGCCACGGCATCGTGCACCGCGACATCAAGCCGGCCAATGTGATGCTCACCCGCGGGGGCGACGTCAAGGTGATGGACTTCGGCATCGCCCGGGCGCTCGCCGACTCCGGCCAGACCATGACGCAGCAGTCGGCCGTCCTCGGCACCGCGCACTACCTCTCCCCCGAGCAGGCTCGCGGCGAGATCGTCGACAGCCGAAGCGACATCTACTCGACCGGATGCCTTCTCTACGAGCTGCTCACCGGTCGCCCCCCGTTCACCGGCGAGTCCCCCGTGTCGATCGCGTACCAGCACGTGAGCGAGCAGCCGGTCCCGCCGTCGCAGCTCGATCCCTCGGTCACGCCGCAGGTCGACACCATCGTGCTCACGGCGCTCGCGAAGCGCCCCGAGGACCGCTATCAGACGGCCGCGGAGATGCGGGCCGACGTCGAGCGTGCGATCGCCGGGATGCCGGTGACCGCACCGGTTCCCGTGGTGAGCACCGACACGGCGGTGATGTCGCCGCTCGGTCCGCTGCCGACGGCGTACGCAACATCGGCCGCGGGAGCACCGACGCAGCGCAGCCCGTGGTTCTGGGTCGGCCTCACTCTCGGCGTCATCGCCGTCGGCATCGCGACCCTGCTCATCGGGCGGGCGATCTTCGGATCACCCGCGGTCGAGCGGGTCGCCGTCCCCAACCTCTCGGGTCTCACGGTCGACCAGGCCCAGGCCCAGCTCGCGACGTCGGGGCTCCTGCTCGGGGCGCAGACGCCACAGCCCTCGCCGGACCGGCCCAAGGACACGATCATCGCCCAGACGCCCCCGAACGGGGAGCTCATCGACAAGGGCCAGCGGGTCGACGTCACGGTGTCGACCGGAAAGGACCAGGCGGTCGTGCCGGACCTCGTGGGGATCACCTCGACCGACTCGGCGCGCGCAGCACTGACGACGGCCGGCCTCGTGCTCGGCAAGGTCACCGAGGTCGACTCCGACCAGCCCAAGGGGGCGATCACCGCGCAGAACCCGCCGGCGCAGTCTCAGGTCGACGCCGGATCGCTGGTCGACGTCTCGGTCTCCAACGGCAAGGCGAAGGTGCCCAACGTCGTGGGCGCGAGCGAGGCGCAGGCCAGGAGCGAGCTCATCAACGCCGGCTTCGAGGTCAACGTCACCACGCAGGAGGACGGCACCGTGCCCGCCGGTCAGGTGCTCGCACAGTCGCCGAAGGCCGGCACCAGCGCAGTGAAGGGGACGCTCGTCACGATCACCGTGGCGAAGGCTCCGCCGACGCCGACGCCCACCCCGACACCGACGCCGAGCGACACGACGGCACCCCTTCCCTCACCATCGGTCACCTGATACCGCCGAGGGTCGAGGTGGCGGGCTGCCGGTGACCGGTCGCCGGGAGCGCCGCGGCGTACGCCGGGCTAGCGCCCGACCACCGGGGCGAGGCCGGCGCTGTGCGCCACCGCCTCGGGGTCGCCGCACACCGTGAGCCAGTTGGCGAGCATGCGGTGCCCGCCCTCGGTGAGCACGCTCTCCGGGTGGAACTGCACGCCCTCGACCGCGAGCGTGCGATGGCGTACGGCCATGATCACGCCTGAGTCGGTGCGCGCGGTGACCTCGAGAACATCGGGCACCGTGCTCGGATCGATCGCCAGCGAGTGGTAGCGCGTGGCGGTGAACGGGTCGGCGAGCCCGGCGAAGACGCCGAGGCCGTCATGGTGCACGAGGCTGGTCTTCCCGTGCACGAGCTCCGGCGCCCGGGCGACGGTGGCGCCGTAGGCCGCACCGATCGCCTGGTGCCCGAGGCAGACCCCGAAGATCGGGACGACCCCGGCGAGCTCTCGCACGAGATCGAGGCAGACACCGGCCCCGGCGGGGGTGCCCGGACCTGGGGAGAGCAGCACCCCGTCGTAGTCGAGGGCGTGCCCGGGGGTGACCGCGTCGTTGCGTCGCACGTCGACCTGCGCCCCGAGCTGGGCGAGGTACTGCACGAGGTTGAAGACGAACGAGTCGTAGTTGTCGACGACGAGGATGCGCACGCTCACCGCTGCATCATCCCCCAACGGCGAGCGCCACGACGACCCGGATGCGCCAGTGCCAGCGCGCCACCAGCGACGCGTCGGGGCTGGCGCCTCGGGGTCGGCCCTGAGTCAGGAGGCGCTGGGAGCGGGGCTGCCGACGACCGACGGGGTCACCGTGGGGCCGTTCCCGGGCGTGGTGATCTCGCGCACGATGCCGTCCGGCGAGGTGGAGCCGGGGCTCGGGCTGCTCACCGCGTCGGAGCCGGCGCTCTCATCGACCGTCACGTCGTTGAACGGGAGCCGCGGCTCGACCCAGGGAAAGACGACGGTGAACAGCAGCGCGACGACGGCCACGAGCCCGGCCGCGCTCCAGATGAGCTTGGCCGGCCACGGACCGGGGAGCTTGCGCCACATCCAGGAGTACATCGAGTCCCTGTCAGGTCAGGTCAGATCGGGTCAGGTCGGGTCGGTCGGTGCTCAGGCGGTGCCGACGAGGCCGTCGGGTGGCCCCTCCGCCGCCGGCCGGGTGTCACTGAGCTCGCCCCACCAGGCCCACCTCCCGGTCGAGCCGTAGCGCGGGGTGCAGGTGGTGAGGGTGATGAGCTTCTTGGTCGGCGTGACCCCCGGCTGACCGGGCACGGGCTGGATCACCCAGACGTCGCGCGGGGTCAGCGTCGAGTCGTCCTTCTGCAGCGTGTAGGTGAACCACGCCTCGCGGGTCTGCACGTAGACCTTGTCGCCGACGCGGAGGTCATCGACGTTGGCGAAGGGCTCGTTGTGGGTCGAGCGGTGCGCGGCGAGCGCGAAGTTGCCGACCTCACCGGGCAACGCGGTGTTCTTGTAGTGCCCAGCACCCCGGGCGAGGACGTCCTTGCCGGTTCCCTGGGAGACCGGAAGGCCCCAGACCTTGTCGCGCATCGCCGGGATGTAGAGCAGTGCGAAGCCCGAGCCGTACGTCGGTGTCGCCGCGGCGCGCGGGCTGGCCGTCCCCGACGCGGTCGGGTTCGGATTCGGGGCCACCGGGAGGCCGCCCTGGTCGCGCCAGCCCGCGGTGATCTCGTCGCGTCCGGCGGCGATGGCCTGGGCGCTCTCCACGTTGGTCCACCACAGCTGGTAGACGCACATGAGCAGCAGCAGCGCTCCGAGGGTGATGAACAGCTCGCCGATCCCGCGCACGATGGTGCGCCCGGTGTCGCGCCGCGGCGGACGCGGGCTGCCCGGCTGCCGGATCGGGAGGGTGGGGGCGCTCACGACGCCGTCCCCGCAGCGGGCGCCGGGCTCGCGTACGCCGGCAGCACGGTCCCGCTGAACGCCGGGATGGTCATCGCGGTCTCCGAGCTGACGAGGTAGCCGAGGCCGTAGAGATCGACGTACTCCCGGTAGACCGACAGTGTCCGGTCGGAGTCGAGCGACCCGGTGAGGGCGGCTGCGTCCCCGACGGCACTGATGAGGAAGGGGGGCGAGTAGACCCGACCCTGGAGGATGAGGGTGTTGCCGACGCACCGCACGGCGGAGGTCGACACGATCCGCTGGTCCATCACCTGCACGGCCGATGCTCCCCCTCTCCACAACGCGTTGACCACGGCCTGGACGTCCTGTTGATGTACGACGAGATCATTGGGCGCCGGGTTCCCGGGACGATTCTCACCCACGTCGGGCTTGGGGGCGTCATCGAGGGTGACCCGCACCCCGGGACCCACCACGGGGGTGAGTCCCGCGGCCGGTGCGAGGGCCGCGGTGCGAGCCTGGACGGCCGCGAGTGCTGCGGTGGAGCCCGCAACGCCGGCCAGGTCGGCCACCTCGCGTTGCAGCGCCGACACGGCGGCCTCCTGCTCGGCGACCCGTTGCGCCTGGCGCGCGACGAGGTCGCGGGACTCCAGCGCCCGGCCCCCGCGCAGGTCCGTGCCCCGGGCGGTGCTGGCGCTCGCCGCGAACAGGATGCCGGCGAGAGCGAAGACGAGTGCGGCGACGACGCCCGCGGTGTAACGATGCGGGCCGCGCGGGCGATCCGCGGGGTCCTGCCTCTCGGCCACCTCGGTCATGCTCGCTACGCTACGACGTGTCCGGCTCGGTTCCGGCACCGAACACCTGCTCACCGACCCGTCCAGCCCTCACCCTGTCGCGGTGACCACCGCGCGACTCCAGCAGGAGGCGACCGTGCCCGAGTCCCGACTCCGCCGCAAGAAGTCGTTCACGCCGCCCTCGACACCGTCCTCGCGGAACCCGGTCAAGATCGGCTCGCCCTCGTGGTGGGCGCCGGTGATGATCGCGTTCTTCGTGCTCGGGCTGCTCTGGATCGTCGTCTACTACATCGCCGGCGCGGATCTTCCCGGCATGAAGACCCTCGGCTGGTGGAACATCGTCGTCGGGTTCGGGCTCATCGGTGTGGGCTTCGGCATGTCGACCCGCTGGCGCTGACCCCCGAGACGGCCGGGGCGGGCCCGGCGGACTTACATCGCTGTCATTCATCCCCAGCTGTGGACACACCTGTGGACAACCCGCGGCCAGGGCCTGTGGGTAACGTGACTGGTCCGTCCTGACCAGTGCCGGGCAGATCCGCCGCGGGCGCCGCGCGGGAGTCAGAGCAGCTCGAGGATGGTCGCGTTGGCCATCCCGCCGCCCTCGCACATCGTCTGGAGCCCGTAGCGCGCTCCGGTACGGCGCATCCGGTGCACGAGGGTGGTCATCAACCGGGCGCCCGAGCCCCCGAGCGGGTGCCCGAGCGCGATCGCCCCGCCCTGGGCGTTGGTGAGCGCGGGGTCAGCACCGGTCTCCTTCAGCCAGGCACCGACGACCGAGGCGAACGCCTCGTTGACCTCGAACGCCCCGAT